>NZ_JBQCGW010000193.1:0-17299 GCF_051955275.1 Pseudobacter sp.
AGGGTGGAAATGATGTTTTTCATTCTGTAGTTTTTAAAATTCAGGAAAGGCAATTTAAGACGTTTGGGGTAAGATTCCGGCAGAATAGTACAAACGGTCAATAGTTACCTGCGGGAGGGCTATCCGCGTATATAAAAGTGAAACTTACATCTTTAATTATTCTTAATTTCGGCGTTGACCCTCATAATCCGTACGAAACCAGTTTGAAGGAAAACGAAATACATAGAGACCTTTCGCTTTTTGCCCGCATTGCTGATGGCGATGAGGCTGCCTTTGAGCAGCTTTACCACCTCTACCTGCCTGAGCTCTACCCTGTTGTTTTCAATATCGTAAGAACGGAACTGCTGGTCAAAGACATTATCCAGGAAGTTTTCCTGTACCTGTGGATGGACAGGGAAAAGCTGAATGGCGTGGAGCAGCCCCGTCACTGGATCTTCCGGATTGCCTATAACCGCTCCTATACCTGGCTGAAAAAGCAGATCCTCCGTGAAAAAACGGCCCGTGAACTCCTGGATCAGCAGCCTGATCAGGCTGTTTCAGGTTCTACGGAAGAGGCCATAGGCTTTTCAGAAGCCGCCAGGCTGGTGATGGAGGCCATCAACCAGCTTCCGCCTAAAAGCCAGCAGATCTACCGCCTCAGCAGGGAGGCCGGCCTCAAACCCGCCGCCATAGCGGAACAGCTGGGGATGGACGTGCAGGCCGTAAAGAATTCGCTATACCGCTCCGGCAAAACCCTCAAAACCTGGCTGGCCGGCAAGGGTATCCTGGTTCCAATAGCCCTTCTTATCTCCCGTCTTTGATTTTTTATATTATCGAATGATTACTTTTTGAACTGCCGGCATACGTAGTTATGTACAGGCTTCCAACCATGCCTCAGGAAGGCTTTTAAACCTCATTCTAATTCTCCCAAAAAACAATCACGTGCAAACAGCAAACAGGCTTGAATATTTACTGGATAAGATGGAGCAGCGTACTGCTTCCGAAGCCGAGTGCCAGGAATTACTGAACCTTATCGATGCCGATGAGAGCGGAACCATCACGGAAAGGATCAATGCCTTTCATGCCGCCCGGCCAGACATAGTTCCACAGCCCGATTTCGAGGGCAGCCAGTGGAAACAAGGCATCCATGAGGTGCTGAACAAATACAAAACCCGTGAGAACACAATACCGGATGCGGCGCCCGTTGGCCGGCTCCGTTCGCTGAGAAGGATCGGATGGGCCGCTGCGGCCGTACTGGTCATTACAGCAGGTGCTTATTTATTCCTTACCATTAAGGAGACACCTACAGCCGTTGAGCCGGTGGGATTGGCGCAGCAGCAACCAATCCTGCCCGGCACAAACGGCGCCCGGCTCACACTGGCAGATGGATCCACCGTATCGCTTGATGATGCAAAGGATGGCCTCATCGCCGCACAACAGGGAGCCAACGCGGTACTGAAAAACGGATCGCTCAGTTATGCAGCAGCCAATGCCGGTGGTACAATAGTGTACAATACACTCAGTACTCCAAAAGGCAGGCAGTTCCATATGGAGCTGGCAGACGGTTCCAAAGTATGGCTGAATGCAGGCAGCTCCATTCGCTTCCCCACTGCATTCCAGGGCAGTGAAAGAAAAGTGGAAATAACTGGTGAAGCATATTTTGAAGTGGCGCCCAATTCGGCCAGCCCCTTCATCGTGAACGTGAATAACCGTGCAGCCATTGAAGTACTGGGCACCAGCTTCAATATAAATGCATACGATAATGAAGAACAACTCAGCACTACCCTCTTCAGCGGCAGTGTGAGAATGGCCAACAATGCAACCCATATTGCAAATACTGCAACTGTAGTATTGAAACCTGGCCAGCAGGGCCGCATGAACAATCACGGAAGTACAGCAGCAACAGGCATTTCAGTGAGCAGCGATATTGATACGGATAAGATCATTGCCTGGAAGAATGGATTTTTCAATTTCGGAAAAGCCAGTCTGCGTGAAGTGATGCGGCAGCTGGAACGCTGGTATGATATTGAAGTGGTGTACGAAAAAGATGTACCCAATCCACAGTTCATCGGGAAAATGACAAGAAATATCAGCCTGCAGGATCTCTTTCAGATCCTCGAAAGCTCAGAAGTGAATTTCAGGATCGAAGGAAAAAAAGTGATCGTAACTAAATAACATAAAACTTTTTTGATCTGTAAGATCACTAAAAAGCCGCCTTAGTCTGGTCCACTAGGCGGCGGAGTCTGGTGATCTGAATTTCGGTTTCACGAATTAAATAACCAAACAATGCAATGTAAGGAAAAAGAACTAAACCCCTGCCCGGGATGGACAGGCGGGCCTGCATTCCGCTGCCGGAAAACCCCGGTCAGGCCCGGAAAAAAATTCTGGTTAATAATGAAATTGACGATGTTTTTTATGCTGGCAGCTGCTCTCTCAGTGTCTGCCACTACAAAATCACAGACAGTTTCGCTGTCGGGGAAGAACCTTTCCCTCCTCTCGGTCTTCAATACCGTGGAGAAACAGACAGGTTATGTACTGTTCGCCAATCAGAGCGTTTTTGAACATTCGCGTGCCGTTTCCGTGGATGCCAGGAACATGCCGCTGGAAGCATTCCTGAAACAGGTGCTGAAAGACCAGCCCATCGATTTCTTCATCAAAGACAAAACCATTGTACTGAAGAAGAAGGCTGTCATATCAACACCGGAAACCATCCAACTCTTCACGCCAGCCCCCGAACCCATTACCGGTAAAGTAACTGATTCCACGGGAGCTCCTCTTGCAGGCGCCACCGTGAGCGTCCGCGGAAAAGACACCAGGGTAATGACTGATCCTAACGGTCAGTTCTCTATCAACGCTGAAGATGGTGATGTACTGCAGGTAACGTATGTAGGTTATGAAACCCTCAGCTACCGCCTCAAAGCCGGAACCACCTCGGTTTCCCTGATGATGGCCCCAAAGGTCTCCAGCGAAACGGAAGTAGTGGTGACCAGCTTCTCCACCGGTTATCAGAATGTACCTAAGGAAAGAGCCACCGGTTCTTTCGAGAAAATAGATAACAGGCTTTTCAACCGTACCACAGGACCATCCGTACTCGCCAGACTGGAAGGCATCGCCAATGGCGTGCAATTCCTTACACCTGGTTCCAATGATCCTGCCAATATCAGGGTGCGCGGTCTTTCCACCATCGAAGCCAACTCACGCCCGCTGATCGTTATCGATAATTTCCCTTATGAAGGAAACTACAGCAGCAGGGCCGGCAACGATTTCAGCAACCGCGTTGACCTCAGCTTCCTCAACCCGAACGATATCGAAGATATCACCATCCTCAAAGATGCAGCCGCAGCCTCCATCTGGGGTGCCCGCGCAGCCAACGGCGTGATTGTGATCACTACCAAAAAAGGAAGGTTCAATCAGAAAGCGCGTATCAATTTCTCACAGACCACTACCATCACAGATGTGCCTGATCTGCTGTACGACAAGAACCGCCTGCCTGCAGCAGCCATGATGGACATAGAGAAATACAGGTTCCAGAACCATACCATCTATGATCCCAATGCCAGCAGCAAAACAGTGATTCCCGAATATGCATACCTGTTACAAAAGCTGAAAGACGGCAAGATCGATCTCGCCACTTTCGAGGCTGAAGAGCAAAGACTGAAAGGTTCCGAAGTAAGGAACGACATCGAAAAATACCTCATGCAGCGCGGCGTACTGCAACAGTACTCGCTGAACGTAAGAGGTGGTGGACAGACGTACAACTATTATCTCTCTGCAGGGTACGACAGGAACCGTGGCACCAATATCGGGGACCGCGACGATCGTTTCAACATCAGCATGAACAACAGTTTCAAGCCGGTGGAAAACCTCACCATGCAGGCAGGCCTCAGCTATTCCCATACCAACAGGATCAATAACGGTGTTACCATCGGCGACCTCACCGCCGCCAACTCTATCGGCCTTTCTCCATACATGAGCCTGGTGGATGCCAATGGAAATCCTGCAAGCATCGTGAAAGACCTGAGCCAGCAATACAAGGATGAGCAGATGGCAGCCGGCCTGATGGACTGGAATTACCGCCCCATCGAAGAGATCAACCAGCGCAAGATCTCCGCTACCGGCCAGGAGCTTCGCCTCAATGCATCCATCAACTACAATTTCCTCAAGCGTTTCGACCTGGGTGTTCAATACCAGAACACCACAGGCTCCAACAACAATACTTCCCATTACTACAAGGAAAGCTATTATGTAAGGAATGTAGTGAATAAGTTCACCCGCGCCGATAACGGGTTGCAACAGGTGCCTTATGGTGATATCCTGATCGAAGGAAATCCATTCAAGACAAAATCAAACACTTTCAGAGCGCAACTCAACTACAATGAGAAGTTCGGTAGTGATCACGCAGTGAGCGCACTGGCTGGTTCAGAAGTAAGAGAGATCGTTCGCGAAAGCAGCCCCGGATATTATCTCTATGGCTATGATCCTGTGACCATGAGCGGCAAGCTCACTGAACTGGATGTACTCAATGTGAAACCTGTAAGGCCAGGTGGTAACCAGATGATCCCAAGCCAGTTCCCTCTCGAAAATCAGTTATCAAAATACACAGACCGCTTCCTCAGTTACTATACCAATGCCAGCTATACTTACAAAGGCAGGTATACCCTTACCGGTTCTGCACGCTGGGATGGCTCCAATCTCTTTGGTGTAAAATCCAATCAGAAATGGACGCCGCTCTGGTCATTCGGTGGAAAATGGGATATCGACAGGGAGAATTTCTATCATAGCGACTGGGTTCCGGGACTCGCACTGCGCGCCACTTATGGTATCGCCGGCAATGTTACCAATCTCGTGAGCCGTTACCCCGCAGGTGGCCTGCTGAGCAATAACAACACCAATCTTAACTATATCAGGGTAACTACAGTGGGTAATCCTTCGCTCCGCTGGGAACAGGTGAACACCCTGAACCTGGCTGTTGATTTCACGTTGAAGAACAACCGCATCAGTGGCAGCATCGAGTATTATGCAAAAAAATCGAGCGACCTGATCGGCGAAGATTACCTGGCTCCTTCCACTGGTATCATCACCGGCGGAACGGCGCAGAACAGCAAGAAGGTGAACTACGCCAACATGAAATCCGAGGGCTTCGACTTCAGGCTCAATACCAAGAATATCACCGGTGTTATCAACTGGAGCAGTATTTTTCTGTTGAGCACAGTTAAGAATGAAGTGACCAATGTATTTGTGAATCCCGGCAGAAGAACCCTGGAATACTTCAATGCGGCCCCTCCTCCTGTGATTGGAACCAGCAGGGACATGATCTATGCTATTCCCTGGCTCGGTCTGGACCCTCAGAACGGATTGCCCATCATGTACCTGAATGGCAACAAATCCACCAACTACAATACCTATGTGAACAATATGAAGAAGGAAGAGTTGATGAATGCAGGTGTGGCTGTACCTACCATGTTCGGCTCACTGCGGAATGAGATCAACTATAAGAATTTCGGTCTCTCCTTCCTCATCACCTGGAAAACAGGTCACGTGTTCCGCAGGAATTCCATGGCATCTGCCGCTGAATACTCCGGCACTTACCATATGGATTATTTCAAAAGATGGCAGCAGCCCGGTGATGAGAACAATACCTATGTACCAGCTTACCTGGCTACCGCTATTGCAGGATTGCCTACTTATTACAACAATACCAGTGTGCTGATCACCAAAGGGGATGTGGTGCGCCTGCAGGATATCGCGTTCACCTATGCATTGACGAAGATGAATTTCCCCCGCATGCCGTTTGAGCGTGTGAACCTGGTGGCCAATGTAAGGAATGTGGGCATGCTCTGGAAGGCCAATGATGAAGGCATCGATCCTGACTTCCCCAATGCACAGTATGTAACTCCCCGCACATTTGCGCTGGGCATTCAATTAGATTTTTAAAACTGTTACAATGAGATTCAAAACATATAGTGTTCTGATTGCGGCAGCCCTGGCCTTCAGCAGTTGCGGAAAGGAATTCCTGGAGGAGAAAAGAGACGCCAGAGAACTGATCATCCGTAATATCAACGATTACCAGGCCGTGCTGGACAACCAGACCATCATAAATACATTCTCTTCCGTATCACTGGCCCTGATGAGCGCCGGAGAGTTCACGCTCCCGGATAATGTGCTCACTACCTGGAAAGTGAACATGCCTTATGAGATCAATGGTTATCTCTGGGAGAAAGATATATTCAATGCGCTGGAATCTACCGACTGGAATAATTCCTGGCAGCGTATAATGCTGGCCAACCTGGCGCTGGATGTACAGAAAGTAACTCCCTCCAATGCCACAGAGCAGGCTACCTGGAACAACACGAAAGGAAGCGCACATTTCATCCGTGCGTTCTCTTTCTACCAGCTCGCGCAGCTTTTCATCAAACCTTATGATGCAGCTACCGCTGCAACAGACATAGGTCTTCCTCTCAGAACAGACTATGACGTTACTGTAAGATACCCTCAGTCTACAGTAGCCGAAACCTACAAATTCATCATTAAAGACCTGGAGGAAGCCATGCCACTGCTACCTGCCACGGCACTCAATGTAAACCGCCCGAGCAAAGCAGCTGCTGCCACTCTGCTTGCCAGGGTTTACATGCAGATGGGCAACTGGGATAAGGTGCTGGAATATTCCAACCAGGCGCTGACGATCAAGAGCACACTGGCTAATTTCAACACTCCTGGCTCCTGGCTCACGGCGACACAATTTGTGGCGGATTTCGGCAAAACCTATCCTGAAATGATCTGGTATTCACAGATCCACAAGCCCAGCTCCACCTACACGGGAATGGCTGCTTCGGCCGATGTACTGTCGCTTTACGAAGCTGATGATCTCAGGCGTACTGTTTTCTTCACCAAACTGCCTACCGATTCTTCTTTCAAAGGATCACTGGGCGGGCTGTACACCATATTCGCCGGTTATACTACCAGTGAAGTGTACCTGATCCGCGCAGAAGCGTATGCAAGGAAAGGACAGGTTGATCTGGCCATGGCCGATGTGAATGAGCTTCGTAAGAACAGGTTCCCTGCAGGCACTCCTGCCCTCACTATTACAGATGCCAACGATGCGCTCAAATATATCATCGATGAACGCAGGAGGGAACTGTACCTGAGAGGAACGAGATGGGAAGATCTCCGCAGGCTAAACAAAGAACCACAGTTTGCTACCACGCTCACACATACCTACCAGGGTAAAACATATGAGCTCAAACCCAATTCAGACAGGTATGTAATGCCATTACCTGACAATGAGATCCAGATAAACAATTATCCCCAAAACCCAAGATAACTCATGGTGTGCCCAGTCGCGCGACTGGGCACACTCTGAAAAGGCAGAAAGAAACAGAGATTTATGAGTGATAATATTGTAAAGATTGAGAACCTCAGTCACCGCTACTCGCGTGCCTGGGCCATTCAAAATATCAATCTGCAGATAGACCGCAAAGGCATTCTCGGGCTGCTTGGTTCCAATGGAGCCGGCAAGTCCACCACTATGAATATCCTCTGTGGCGTGCTTAACCAGACCGAAGGAACAGTGACCATCTGTGGCATCGATATGCGCAAGCATCCCAAAGAAGCCAAAAAGCAGATCGGTTTCCTGCCGCAGCATCCGCCACTCCACCTGGAGCTGACCATTCATGAATACCTCACGCATTGCGCGCATCTGCGCAGGATCGAAAGATCAAAAGTGAAGCAGGCCGTGGAAGAAGTGAAACAGAAATGTGGTGTGGCCCATTTCAGCGACCGACTGCTGAAAAACCTCTCTGGAGGCTACCGCCAGCGCGTGGGCATTGCACAGGCCATCATCCATAAACCACAGCTGGTGGTGCTGGATGAACCTACGAATGGTCTCGACCCCAACCAGATCCTGGAAGTACGCAAGCTTATCCGCGAGATCGCCGAAGAACGCGCAGTGATCTTCTCCACCCATATCCTGAGTGAAGTGCAGGTGCTCTGCCGGGACATTGTGATGATAGAAAAAGGAAAGATCGTTTTTGCAGACAGTATGGAAGCCTTCAACAACTATATCGAGCCCAATGGCGTGCAGGTATGGTTCAGCAATATGCCATCCCGCGAAGAACTGCTGCAGGTCCCCGGTGTGAAAGACGCCGTGATCCAGTCGGAGAACAGCGCCAGGCTGGTGATAGACAGGAACCCGGCCATCTGTGAGACCATCATAGAAGTGAGCGTGGCAAAGGGCTGGAAGATGAGAGAGATCGGTCTTGAAAAGAGCTCTCTCGACGATATTTTTAAACAATTGTCTTCTTAGTGGGCAGCAAATAATCAACTTATTTATGCGAGTTTCTTTACGGATCGCTAAACAGGAATTAGCATCACTCTTTTATTCACCCATCGCCTGGTTCATCCTGGTGATCTTCACCGTACAGTTCGGTATTGCCTTTACCGGCAAAATGGAAATGTATGTGTCGTACAGGAACCTGGGGTACAACACATTCAACCTCACCGATTATATTTTCACCAACGGGCAAACACCCGGACTGCTCCTGACCGTGCAGAGCCAGCTCTACCTGTTCATTCCCCTGATCACCATGGGGCTGATCAGCCGCGAGATCAGCAGTGGTTCTATAAAATTATTGCAGTCCTCCCCCATCAGTGTGGCAGAGATCGTGTTCGGAAAGTATATCGGCATCATGGCCTATGCACTGCTGTTCATTGTATTGCTGCTCGCCTATGTGATCACAGCATCGTTCTTCATCCCGAATTTTGAAATGAGCTGGATGCTGAGTGGAATACTGGGACTGACCCTATTGCTGAGCGCCTATGCGGCCATCGGACTTTTCCTTTCGAGCCTCACAGCCTACCAGGTGGTGGCCGCCCTGAGCACCCTGGCAGTGCTCACCTTCCTGCACTATATCGGCAGCCTCTGGCAGGATATCGATTTCGTCCGTCATATCACCTACTTCCTGTCGGTAAGCGGAAAAGCGGACAGCATGATCTATGGCCTGATCCGCAGCAAAGACATCGTATACTTTGTA
The DNA here is from genome assembly GCF_051955275.1 of Pseudobacter sp. Taxonomy (NCBI): domain Bacteria; kingdom Pseudomonadati; phylum Bacteroidota; class Chitinophagia; order Chitinophagales; family Chitinophagaceae; genus Pseudobacter; species Pseudobacter sp. The sequence continues at coordinate 9,009 of NZ_JBQCGW010000193.1, forward strand.
GTGGTGATCACGCTTTTCCTGGGGCTAACCATGCTGAAACTCCAAAGCGGCCGGGAAAGCAAATCATTCGCCGTTCAGGCAACACGATACCTGCTGCTCATTGCAGTCTGCATCGGCATCGGTTATATCAGCGCATTGCCGAAGTTCACTGGTTATGCAGATACTACTTCACAGCATATCCGTACCCTGCATCCCATCAGCCAGGAAGTGATGAAAGGGCTGAAAGAGCCACTGGAGATCACCACCTATGTGAACCTGCTGGATAAAGACTATAATGTAGGCGCGAAGAAACAACGCAATAACGATCTTACCCGCTTTGAACAGTACCAGCGTTTTCATCCTGCATTGAAGATGAACTACGTATACTACTATGATACTACCGATAATAAATCGCTTTTCTCCAACAAGATCAACAGCGGCCTGACACTGAAAGCTGTAGCGGAGAATGTTGCAGAAAGTAATAAGCTTGATCTGAGTGATTTCCTCAGCCCGCAGGAGATAAAAAAAGAAATCAATCTGAAAGAAGAAGGAAATCGTTTTGTACGTGTGCTGAAAAGCGGCGACAAAAAGACCTGGCTCCGCCTTTACAACGACTTTTTCAAACATCCCGGAGAGCCCAATATTGTTGCCGCCATCAAGCTGCTGGAACAGGGACCTTCCCGCATTGCTTTTGTAACAGGAAATGATCTGAGAAGCATCAGGGACAACAGCGACCGGGGCTACCGTTCAAGCACAAGCGAAAAAACGCAGCGGAACACTTTGGTGAACAATGGCTTTCAGCCGGTATCCGTTGATCTGAAAACAGGGCCTGTTCCTACAGGCATCGATGCGCTGGTGATTGCCGATCCCCGCAGCAGTTTTTCGCCCGAAGAACTGGCGAAGATCAAAGAATATATCGATAACGGCGGTAACCTGCTGGTAACGGCAGAAGGTGAATTCCAGGAGTATCTCAGGCCTGTACTGGACCCGTTGGGCATTCAGTTCCTGAAAGGAACCGTAGCGCAGACCAATGAAGGCATGGCTGCCAATATCGTGTACAGCTACTTTACTGATGATGCCGGGATACTGGGAGATGAATACAAAAAAAGGGCGAAGGATTCAACCTGGAAAGTGGTAATGCTGGGTGCAGGCGCCATAGAATGCAAGCCTGCTGCTGATTTCAAAGCGATGCCTTTACTGGTTACCCATACAGAAAAAAGCTGGCTGAAGGCAAAGAAGATTGAAACGGATTCTCTCCGTACGGTATTCAATGCGGCTGAAGGAGATCTTAAAGTACCTGTGAATACAGCCTGGGCGCTCACACGCAATGTGAATGGCCGGCAACAGAAGATCGCCGTGCTCTCCGATGCGGACTTTATCAGCAACCTGGAGCTGAGCACATTCAGAAAAACAAGCGGTAATAAAAATACACAGTTCTATAACGGAATTTTCAACTGGTTCAGCGATGGAAAATATCCCGTTTCCATTCCTGCCAAAGAACCTGTAGATAATGAAATTACGCTCACCACCAAAGGTGTAGCCTGGTTGAAGGTATTCTATCTGTATGCAATACCTGCGGCCATCCTGATCGGCGGCATCATGCTGTTATTCTTCCGAAGGAGGAAGTAACAGCCAGCCATGGAAACAACCCGGAAGGATGTTGCTATCTGTACCCTATGATCTGCACGCATCCTCCGGGTTTTCCTTTTCAATACGGTATGGATAACCTGCAACAGTTCTTCGCGGGTGGTGTTCTTCAGCACATAACCCGAACCATTTCAGATATTTACTACGATCATCACTGAACTTCCTTTGCCGGGTGCCGACCTGATATCGATCTTCCCTTTCAAAAAATCCACACGGTTACGGATATATTCCAGGCCAGTGCCTGGTGAACCTCCGGGGGAACCTGGTTCAAAACCCATCCCATCATCTTCCACGGTAAGCGTAATATGTCTGTCGGTTCTCGACAACCGGATGACTGCACTGCGGGCCGCAGCATGCCTGATGATATTATTCATCAGTTCCTCTACCGCGCGGAACAGGGCAATGGCTGTTGAGTGCGCTATCTGCGCATCATTCAGGCCAGTACTCTGGTAATTCACATTCAGGGTACCTGCTTTATCGATATCTGCCAAGAAATCCTGCAATGCCTTATCCAGTCCGTATCTGAACAGTACTTCAGGCATCAGGTCATTCGCCACCCTGCGTATTTCCCGGAGGCTGCTGTCAAGCATATCGATGCTTCTTTCAAATGCCTGCATATTTTCAGGGCTCATGATCAGGTTACCTCTCATAATGATGAAGGAGTGTTAGTTGATGGTTGGTATGCAAATAAAATCAATTATGTACGGTGGACATCTCCTGTTTTTCCATGATCTTTTTTCTGCATAAAATCCCTCTTTTACGGGATGGAAAAGCATTTTTCAATGCGCAATTTTACCGGAGCAAACAATCCCTTTATTCTCAAATAACAAGGTACTCATGACTAACATCCTCAAATCTGTTCTTCTACCCATTCTCATTTGCAGCGGTCTGGCAGTAAATGCCCAGTCCAAAGGCAAGGCCAAAGAAAAAGAAAAAGCTCCCACCAAAAGCGAGCTGGAGCAGGCCATGAAAGAGGCCCAGCAAATGATGGACGAGCTCGATCCGGAAGCAAAAAAAATGATGGACAGCATGGGCATCAAAGTGGATTTCAAGGCTGCGAAAAAAAATGCTGCTGCGGCTACTGATGAAGGAATGAAGGCTGCTTTTGAAGATGAGAACAGGATCGTTCCCAGGAAGGATGCGGCCAGGATCGCCGCTATTGCCCCTACACCCTCCAATGATAAAATGAGCGCCTTCATCAGCAGCACGCATTCAAAAGTAATGGCTTCAATAAGCCCTGATGTAAAGGCCACTGCTGCCAAACTCTATACGAAACTGGCAGCCACCAACAGCAGCGCGGTTTACCTGGGCAATGCAGCTGTCAATTGCTGGTTGCTGGGTTACCCGGAAGCTGCACTGTTCCTGATGGGAAAAGCCTGCGAAGCAGCTCCCGGCAACACCAACAATATCAGTAATTATGCGGCCATGTTGAGTATGCTGGGTGGACAAGACCTGGCGTTGCCGTTGTTGCTGAACCTGAATAAGCGTTTCCCCAAAAACAGTACCCTGCTCAATAATATCGGACAGGCCTGGTTTGGATTGGGCGATATTCCAAAGGCAGAGAAATATATCGACAGCGCCCTGAACATTTATCCATCACATCCGCAGGCCAATGTTACCAAAGCCAGTATTGAAGAAAACAAAGGCAATACCGCTGCAGCTATTGCAGCCATGAAGCGTTCCGTAAAAAGAGGATACACAGATGAGAAAGAAGAAAAATTACGCAAGCTGGGATATAAAGCCGGTCCGGATGATTTTCCCATTCCCGGTCCAAAGAAAGCAGACCCGTTAAACCTGGGTGGCTTCTTCCCTCCTGCCTTTCCCAGGTCTGTAGCGGAATGTATTGCGCTCGGGAAAGACTGGAAGGCGTTCCGTGCATCGATTGACAGTCGTCTCGAAAAGCTGAAGGAAGAAGAGAAAAAATTACAGGCGGTGGCAGAACAGGCGCAGCAGGACAGGATGCAGAGAGATATCAGGATGGTGAATGCAGCAATGACTGATCCCAGCGCTATCAACAGGTTCGCTTCTGTTACGCTCTACGGAAGCAGAGCCAGCCGCAAGCTGAAAATGTCTCTGGAGACATACGCAATAAAACTGGAAAATTACAGCAAACGGGTGGCTTCCTGGATCAGTACTGAAGGCATAAGACTGGAAAAAGAATACAATGACGTAATGGCTAAACTGCGCGATGAAGAATTTGAACAAAGCGGTGAAGGCAAAGCTAACGCTGACTTCTGTCCGAAATACCGTGATGCCAGTAACAAGTTCCTGAAAGCTTACAATGGCCAGACAGAGGTTTTCTTCAAAGAATACTTACAGATCGAGAAAGAAATGCTCAATGAAAGTGGCCACTGGGAGCTGTATATCCATTGGGCAGAGGCATTCGAGCTGCGTAAAAATCAGATCAAGCAGCAGTGGCTGAAAGACCTCTATGCTGGCCCTCCTGCTACTTTCAAAAGCATTACGGAGTTCGACTGTGTAGAACCACTTTTAGGCAAACTCGGTCCCCTGGCCAATTTTGATGATGTGGCCTGTCAGTATCATACAGAATTCAAACTTCCGATGGGTAAGCTCAACTTCGATTGCAGCAAGTCAGTAGGGGAATTCGATGCTGGTGTGCTTGCTTTCAAAATGCAACTGGATGCCGATAAAAAAAACTGGTCTGAAAAGTTTGTAAGCTGTACCGTGGAAGTAGGCGCAAAGATCGACCGTGACGTGGAAGTCGGCCCGGTGAATGTGGGCGCGGAAGCCGGAGTAAGGGTTGGTGTTGAGGTTGACAGAGGCGGTATGAAGGATGTTTACGTGACCGGTGGTGCAGAGGGTGGTGTAAAGATCGGCGACCTGGGGCCTTCAGGTGGCATGGAAGGAAAGATCAGCATTATCAGCGGCAAAGGATCGATAGGTGGCGCCGGAATATTCAAGAAATAAACATTAACCATAAAACCGCTCTCATGAAATCACTATTTATTTTATTGTTATTACCATTTGCAGCATTCAGTCAGCAGGTGGAAAATTTCGGAAAATTCAAATCTGCGGAAGGCGTCCAGATCAGCGGCACATCACTGGCAAAGGGCTATGAAAAGCAGCTCGAAGTGAATAACCTGAAAGGTACACCGGCGGGCAATAATACCACCCTTCGTTTCGAGATCCCTACCTCTCCTGCTACTGCACAATTCCGGAATGCGCTCAACAGCGGCAAGAAACTGCCAACGGGTGAGATCATTGTTACCGTTCCGGGTGAGCGCCGTACGCTGGACCACAGGATCATCATGCAGGATATTGAAGTGGTGCAGTGCAGTGATGGCAATGGCAATACCCAGCTGGAATTGAAAGCCGGAAGGATCGGCTGGGTGTATTACACAACAGACAAGCGTGGCAAGTCAAAGGTCAGCAGCAAGGCTGGCTGGGATCTCGCTGCGAATGATACCTGGACTGATTTTTAGGTTAGTGGGATAACGGCATAGCTTATCTGTTCTTCGCGATGGATAAGTTCACCGGTACTGATCGAATAATCCACCTGAACAAGCATCGATGCTTGCCGGGAGTTGCTTTAACCGGCACGGCTATATCAAGGCCGTGCCGGTTGCTTTTTTGGGTAATGTAAGCCCGGCAGTACAGAAGATATCACCCAGAGGCGCCAATCCGATCAATGCAATGGCAAAAGGTTCGGATGCTGGTGTAATTATTGAAGCAGAAACATAAAAGTACGAATATGAAAAATCTATTATCCCTCCTGGCTGGTTGCATGATAGTTGGAGCGGTGAACGCACAGGCTGACAGTTGCCGGCAGCAGTACATCAAAACACCAACGGGTTACCTGATGGTCCTCCGGCAGGGCGAAAATGTTTTTTCGGCCATTGAACAACTGGCCATTCTTGAAAAGATCCCAGCTGCCAATTTTATGGGGATGGGGTTTGCGGGGACTGCTACTTTTGGTTTTTACGATGCGAAGAAAAAAGCATTTGATCCCGGAGAGTTTAAAGATGTGGAGATGGGCAGTGTTACGGGATCCATTGCGTGGAGTAATGATAAGCCTTCTTTACATATTCATGGAGTAGCAACGGACAGGGAGTTCAAGGCTTATGGAGGTCATCTGCTGGCTATGACGGTGGGTACGGGATCGATGGAAATTACTGTGATTGTTCACAACCAGAAACTTGAAAGAAAAGTGGAGCAACCGCTGAACGCGAACGTGCTGCAGTTGCCCCCCTGTGAAAAGAAATAGATCCGGCTTATGCAGGAACTGCTACGGCTTGTTTAACCAGTTGCACTTCTGCGTTGATCTTCACTTCATCACTTAATGCCACGCCGCCGGTTTCGAGTACAGAGTTGAAATTGATGCCCCATTCGCTGCGTTTGATCTTGCCTGTTACGGTAAAGCCTGCTCTTTCGGTTCCCCATGGATCCTTGGTTACGCCGCTGTACTCTACATTCAGTTTCACTGGTTTTGTAATGCCTTTGAGGGAAAGATCGCCCACCAGGGTGAAGCTTTCGCTGCCCGCATCTTCCACTTTAGTGGATGTGAATACCAGCTGAGGATGATTTTCCGTATCGAAGAAATCACCATTACGCAGGTGACCGTCTCTTTGCTCGTTATTGGTGGAGATGGAGTTCATGTCTGCCGTTAGGCGTACCTGTGCAGTGGTGAGATTCTCCCCTGCTGTTTCCATTTCAACCTGAAAATTTTTGATGGCACCGGAAACATTGGTGATCATCAGGTGTTTAATCTTGAAGCCAAGTTCGCTGTGGAGTGGATCAAGAAGCCATTTTGTATTTGCCATAAAATCTTGTTTTATTTTTTGATTTTTACAATACAAAATTAGATGGCATGCAGCAGGGAAAGTACAAGCTATCCAAAAGGTAAGTACTAACCTGCAGGTTAGTGATATGTTTGTGGATGTGATAAAAATGAAGTATATTTTTCTTTATAAATGTTGCTGTATGAGCTTTGCACGCCTGATAACGGTTCTATCTTTTCTTCTTTCAGTAACAGCCTGTAACAATATGGGAGACAAAGCCGGCAAGCTCGCGGAAAAGGCAGAGAAATCCCTTGCGGAAACGTATGCTGCAATGGAGGATGCGATTGACCGGACAAAAGAAAAGACAGGTAAGAAACTGGACAAAATAATTCCGGCGTACGACTCCGGCAAACCTGATACAGAAAATAACAGGAACCGATTTTATGATCACCTCAAGGTGAAACCGGGAAAAGACGTAAACGGCATTTACAGTTTCGGAGATTATATGGGAATCGATTACAAGGTAATGCTTGCCTTCGAAGCGGATCAGTCCACTATTGACAGCATCGTTTCCAGGAAAAGCCTGAATCTTTCCAGTGAGGTGCACATCGAAAGTCTGTTAGCGGGATATGAATTTCCGTGGTGGGATAAGAAAAGGATCGGCAAGATCAAACCTTATAAAAAGATGGATGAACTTGAATACTATGAGTACCTGTGGTATGATAAGAAAACGAAGAAGGCCTGGTACGTGGAATATAGCATGTAAATCATAATAAAAGAAAAAACGCTCATCCGGGTGCCGGCTGAGCGTTTTTTCTTTTACAGGAGGATCTATTTTTTAGATAGTAAAGACACTTTATTGCCTTCCGAATCGATGAAAGTGGCCATATATCCGATCACCTTCGACACGAAAGTTTTTGGGGTAATAATCACCCCACCTTCTTTTTCGACCCGGGCAAGTTCCTGGTCAATATCGTTCATTCTGGAGTCCAGGTACACCATCACCTCACCAGGAGCAATCACTCCATTCTGCTGTTCGATGAGAGCTCCATTGAGGCCGGATTGTCCATCAGAATCAGGAAAACAGGCCAGATCTACCGAACCGGTCGGAAAATCAAGCATTTTTCTGGACAATTTGATGTTGAAGACGGATTCATAGAACCTTACAGCTCTTTCCATCATTTTCACTGGGATCTCGAAGAGGAAGTGCAGGTTATCTTTCATTCCGTGTGGTTTTGTTATAATTGTGCAAATTTCCTGCCAGTAGAATTAATGTGGAAAATTTGAAGATTTGTTGCTAACTTATTGAGAATTTATTACTTTTGCAGCCCTTCAGGACCGGTAGCTCAGCTGGATAGAGCAGCTGCCTTCTAAGCAGCAGGTCATTGGTTCGAATCCAATCCGGTTCACCAGCCCATTCAATTGCTACTGATTTTCAGTCGATTAAATGGGCTTTTTTATATCTACGGACTTTTCACGGACTTATTCCAAAAATTATTGATAATTCTACCTTTGCTGCATGGCCTACAGAGACATGAGATACCAGGATAGCGTGCGAGTGCTCGTACTGAGTGGAGATATTACATTCTTCTCCCAGATCCTCGATCCGAGGTTAGCCGGCATAGCCCCGGTAGCCGCAGCAGCTGGTATGCGCAGTCAGCGCTTCAACCAGATCCGGAAAGAAGGTTTGAATTTTTCGGCTGAGGAGATCGCCGGCATGGCGGCGCATTTCGGGCTCACTCAAAAGAAGATGCGGGAACTGATCGATGCAGACCCTGCCAGGGAAAACCAGTCACATAAAGGAGATAAATCATAAGGAGGATGGCGGCCAGCATTACCAGAAACAAAAGGAATTCATTCTTTGTTTTCTCATATACCCAAAATCCGGCAGCTGCGCCCAGTACAATTGCCACGGTAATCAGTATA
>NZ_JBQCGW010000194.1:0-4923 GCF_051955275.1 Pseudobacter sp.
AAGAAGCTGTCAGAAACAACGACAACATGATATATAAGACCTATCCCTGTAAAACATTGAAACAGATAGCAGGCCTGACCGCAAAATCCCTGCAGCTTGATTCATCCCTCTTCAAAGCAGCTGACCAGATCCCTGAAATAGCAATGTTGAAGGCAGAGAATTACCGGGGCCTGATGAAACTGGGTTATAAAGGCAGATCTGCGCTTCTGTATACATTCCCTGAAGAAGGAACCATATGGCCAATGGAGGAAAACGTAGCCGCCTCCCTCAGCCGTCTGCTGGAGACTCCCATACCAAAGGTATTCTTTGTTACCGGTGAATTACAACGCAGTGTGTACAAGAAAGGAGAAAGGGAATACCATATCCATACCATTGACAAATACAGGAAGGCTTCGCTTATCAACCTCGGTTTCGATATAGACACCCTGAACCTCTCCTTTCAGGATATCCCTGCATCCACCTCCATGCTGGTGCTGGCTGATCCCAAAATGGATCTTTCCACCGCAGTAACAGAAAAGATCCATAACTACATAAAAGCAGGAGGCAATATGCTCATCCTGGGCGAACCAGGCAAGCAATATGTGATGAACCCGGTCCTGCGCGGAACAGGCATTCAGCTGAAAGACGGTCAGCTTGTGCAGATCAGCGCCAACGAAACACCGGATAAAGTGGTAAACTATATGACATTGAACGCTTTTAGCCTGGCCGAAGAAAAGATATTGTCAATCTGGAAGAGTGTATGGTCAAAGGGAGTATTCACAGACACTTCTCTGACAACACTGGCCGGTGTTACCAGCCTGACAATTTCAGACAGCAACGGCTTTGCAGTGAAACCATTGCTGATGACACATCCTGGCAGGTCCTGGCTGAAAGCAGGCAAACTGGTCAGCGACTCCGCTGCGCCAATATTTGCACCCGGGGAGGGTGACATCCGCGAGCATTCCAGTGTAACCGGTGTACAACTTACCAGGCAGATCAACAACAAAGAGCAGCGGATCATCATAACAGGAGATGCAGATATACTGAGCACCGTGAGAGGAAACCCGGAACTGATGCATGCATTTTACAGCTGGCCGGTATATAATCAATTCCCTGTTTACACCCATCCTCCCTTTGCAAAGGACAACCAGTTCAAATTAACGCCACAAAAGGCAAGCATCCAAAAAGTGATCTTCATTTGGGTAGTACCTGCCATAGTGCTCATCATCGCAACAGTAATACTCATCCGAAGAAAAAGAAAATAAAAAAAAATGAAAGTTATTTTCAGTATCGCCAAAAATGAGTTCCGGTACCTGTTCTACTCACCTATCGCCTGGTTTGTATTACTGGTATTCCTGGTGCAGTGCGGCTATTTCTATACCGACCCTGTTTACGGATTTGCCAATAGCCAGGACATCATGTTGAAGAACGTTCCATCATTTACCGGATATGAAGGTTCTCTCACCGAGATAATATTCTTAAAAACAGAGTTCTTCCCCAATATCATGAGGAATCTTTTCCTTTTCATCCCCGTACTGACCATGGGACTGATCAGCCGCGAAAGCAACAATGGCACCAATGCGTTGCTGTATTCATCCCCTGTAAGCATCAGGAGGATCGTGCTGGGGAAATATGCCGGCATCATGTTGTACAACCTGCTGCTGGTGCTGGTGATAGCCATATTCCTGCTTACCGGCATGTTAAATATCCAGAATGCGGACTATGGGGCATTGCTTTCAGCCCTGCTCGGTTTTTACCTGCTGGTATGTACCTATTCCGCTATCGGCCTCTTTATGAGCAGCCTGAGCAATTACCAGGTGGTTTCTGCGCTGGCCACCTTTATGGCCATCTTTGTACTGAGCCGCATCGGGTCTCTTTGGCAACGGTATGATCTGGTAAGAGACCTTACCTGGTTCCTCTCCCTGCAGGACCGCACAGTGAATATGCTGAAAGGACTGATCATCACAAAAGACCTGATTTACTTTGTTATGGTTTCTCTCATGTTCATGGCATTCACTTATTTCAGGCTGACAGGCATACTGCAGTTCAGGCCCTGGTATATAAGAACAGGCAGGTACCTGGCCACCATTGCAGTGGTACTGACCATCGGGTATACCTTCTCCCGGCCAGCGCTCACCGGTTATCTCGACACTACCGACACACAGCGCAATACGCTTGCACCCGAAACACAAAAACTGTTGCAGGAATTCAGGGACAGCACACTTGAAGTGACACTATACACCAACCTGCTGGGAGATGGTCTGCAAAGAGGCATGCCCGAAGCACGGAATGTTGATTACCTCAATAACTTCTGGGCACCGTACCTGAGATTCAAACCAGACATCAAATTCAATTATGTTTATTATTATGCCTATGATGCAGAGCAGGACGACAGCACCTTCATCAAACGATATAAAGGGAAATCATTAGATGATATCGCCGGTGATTATATAGAAATGTACGATGCAAGCCCCGGCATGTTCCTGCCCGAATCACAGATCCAGCCCGTGAAGGGCCTCCGGGCAGAATGCAGCCGGCTGGTGATGCAGGTGAAGTTCCAGGGACGTACCGCATTTCTGCGGACCTTCCAGGACAATCGTTTCTGGCCGGATGAATTTCATTCAATTGCCGCATTCAACCGGGTACTGGGCACTCCCATGCCGGCAGCCGTCTTCAGCACCGGTTCACTGGAAAGGAATATCCATAAAACAGGACAAAGGGAATATGCCTTTCATACCACCTACAAAAAAAACCGCATCAGTTTGCTGAACCTGGGATTCAACTCAGACACTATCAATCTTCTTACACAATCCATTCCGGAAAAAATAAATGCTTTGGTGATTGCCGACCCTAAAGTTGAATTGAGCAATACTGTTCAACAAAAGGTTGCCAATTACGTCAGCAAGGGTGGAAACCTGATGCTCTTTGGTGAGCCCGGCAAACAGCATGTTATCAATCCGCTGCTGCAACAGTTCGGTATGCAACTTAAAAGCGGTCAGCTTGTCCGCCCTGATTACGATGAAACGCCGGATAAGATAGTGGCCTATCTGACACAACCTGGTCGTAATATGGTCACCAATATACCTGGTGTGACTATCTCGGACGACACAATGAAGGTATTGTTACCAGGCGCAGCCACTATTACAGGTACAGTGCCAGGAGAATGGAAATCAGACTCCATTGCCATTACTTACCCTAACAGTGCCTGGCTTAAAATGGGACCATTTGTGAATGACTCCATACTCCCCCCTTTCGATCCGTTGGCAGGAGACAGCAGGCAAACAAGCTTCCCTGTCATCCGCAAACTGTCCAGGAACATCAATGGAAATGACCAACGAGTGTTGATTGCCGGTGACGCAGACTTCGCCAGCAACATGCGATTCGCCTATAACAGGCGCACGATACTTGCGGCCTATAGCTGGATGGCCGGTAATAAATTCCCTGTCTTTCTGAAAGAACATCCCAATAAAGACGTAATGCTCAATATCGGTGAGCGGGCAGCGCATTACCAGAAGATCGTGTATGTATGGATAATTCCGGCTCTTGTACTTCTTGCGGGCACTATCCTGTTGATCAGAAGAAAAAGAAAATAACAGAACATGTACTTACAAACCGACGACCAAACCATCGATGACCTGGGCATTTTCGGAAAGAAGAACGGAACAGGTATCTACGATATCTATAACCACACCCATACCCGCGGGGGTGAACTGGTACTGGAAGAAATGTTCAGATCGCCCCTCTGTGATCAGGCAGCCATCAACCGGCGCAGCAGTATCATTGCACAGTTCATGAAAGCAGGATTGAAATTCCCTTTCGATGTATCCCTCTTCGACGTAACGGAAAAATACCTGCTGCATGGCAGCAGGGAACAACAGCAGCAGTTGCAGATGAGCGAGAAGGAAATACAGAACGGCGTTGCCTCCGTGATCAGCCTGCTGCATATCACAAAGGGTTTCATGGAAAGGAAAGAAGTGGCAGCAACTGCCGCCTATGCACCTGAAAGAGAAACCATCATTTCGCTATTGTCAGACCCCGCCTTTGCGCCTGTATGGAAAGAAGAACCGGGGAAGAACAAGCTTTCCTATGCAGCCGCTACGGCATTCGATGCCCTGTTCAGGGTGAGCGTCAAAAGCAGTGTGCAGCAATTGCTATCGCAGCTCTACTACATGGATGTATATATTTCTGTTGCCAGAACGGCTGAAGACAGAGGCTTCATCTTTCCAAAGGCCTTACGAAAAGGAGATGCCATACTGAATATAAAGGGCGTATATCATCCTTCACTCAAATCTGCCGTGCGCAACAATATGAGCATGCATGCCAACAGGAATGTGATCTTCCTGACCGGCGCAAACATGGCCGGTAAGTCCACCCTCCTGCGTTCACTGAGCACGGCCTTGTTTGTAGCGCATATGGGATTTCCCGTAGCGGCAGACACCATGGAGTTCTCTGTTCTCGACGGCCTGTATACCACCGTGAACCTTCCTGACAACCTGGGTATCGGCGCCAGTCATTTCTACGCAGAAGTATTAAGGGTGAAGAAGATGGCTACAGAACTGAGCCATGGGAAATCACTGTTCATCCTGTTTGACGAACTGTTCCGCGGCACCAATGTAAAAGATGCACATGAAGCTACAGTGGCCGTCACCAAAGGTTTTTCCGGCAAGCGCAACAGCCTGTTCATCATCTCATCCCATATTGTGGAAGCCGGTGAATCACTGAAACAGCAAAGCAATATCGGCTTTCAGTATTTACCTACCCGGATGAAAGGCACTGTTCCGGAATACACCTACACGCTGGAAGAAGGCATTACAGATGACCGCCATGGCATGATCATTATCCGGAATGAAGGGATCCTGGACACGCTTGCCAATGGCAGAAAGCTATCATAAATCATCAGCGTGTGGCCAGCACCGCCCCCCTGGCGCGGTAGATAAAATTTTT
>NZ_JBQCGW010000195.1:0-4935 GCF_051955275.1 Pseudobacter sp.
GTATTGAACTGATTGAACAACTTGCCTATCATGTAACCGAAGCACGTAAGGGACCGCTTTTACGATACCTGATCAAGCATGAAAACATGCAGCAGGTACTGGTGTTTACCTCTGCAATCAGAACGGCAGATAACCTTACCGGCAAGCTTCTCAAAAACCGTATTCAGGCAGCTTCTTTGCACGGACACCTTAGCCAGACTGCCCGTCTTGAAACCCTGCAACGTTTTAAAGCAGGTAAGCTACGTGTACTGGTAGCGTCTGATCTTGCTTCGCGGGGTATTGATATCCAGCAATTGCCCATAGTGATCAATTACGAATTGCCACGTTCTCCAAAAGATTATATTCACCGCATCGGTCGTACCGGCAGAGCAGGAATGTGGGGCAGAGCTATTTCGCTGGTCTGTCCTGATGACCAGCATCATTTTGGCATCATTCAAAAGAAGATGGGAAAAAAAGTAGTGATTCAGGAAAGTGACGATATTGATCTGCAGGGATTTTAATACTACCCGGCAGACATGCAACAGAACTAAACGCCTCTGGATTCAATTGAATCCAAAGGCGTTTTTTCTTTTCGATAAAGAGTAGCACACTCCTGGATGGCTTTGTTGAAAGCAATCCCTGTAAATCACCGATAAAAAGGATAAGACTGAGAGATGGAAATATATAACGGTTATCAACTGTTTTCCATTTTAAGTACACAGAAGCATTACTTTTTTCGCATATACTACCCGGTTAACGTTATTTTGTAATTGACAATTATCAACAACACTGACAAATTGATAAGAGTATTCTATTAATAACAAAATAATCTTTTAATATTCAGTCTCTTCTTTTTTTGATTCAAATCTTTTTAAGCACCTTGAATATAATTCATCAGGGGAATTGAACACCAAATGCAATTCTCCTATTTCTTAAAAACCTTGCCAATGAGAATATTTTTTACTCTCCTGCTATCATTACTTTTTTGTGGTAATATTATTTCACAAGGTCTCAATAAAGTTGTTTACCCCTCTCCGACTGCTGCATCACTAGGTATGTATTCCGAATTGCCGGTGAGTGAATACACGGGTGTTCCAGATGTTCAGATACCCATATATACTGTAAGGTCCAGCTCACTTTCTTTACCGATTTCTTTAAGTTATCATCCCAGTATCAAAGTATCTCAGGAGGCAAGCTGGGTTGGATTAGGCTGGTCTTTGAATGCAGGGGGCGTGATTTCAAGGGTTATCCGCGGGTTAGACGATTTCGGCAGCAATGGGTTTTATTATAATGCCGAATTACCGCCCTGTTACCAGAGCAATGACCCGATGGGGAGTAGCTATACAGCAGCACACAGAACTGCCTTTCAGGAAATGTATCTGAGAAATAAGGATCCGGAACCCGATTTGTTTTATTTCAACTTCAATGGCTATTCAGGTAAGATGGTACTCAACCCTGTTACACAGAAATTCACTCCGCTTCTTACCGAAAATCTGAACATCGAATTTGAATCGACTACTTCCAGCTGGAAAATCAATACGCCGGATGGAGTGCAGTACATATTCAAAAAGCAGGAAAAAACTACCAACTATAATTATTCCATGGAATTTGGAATCTATGACGGTACTTATTCTATCCATAATCCCAACTATATAGATACCAGACAACCTGTAACAACCACTTCTTGGTATCTGGACTCTATCATATCTCCATTGAACGACTATATCGCTTTTGAATATGATAACATAACTCACAAAGTAGCCAGCCAGTTGAGTGTAAGTAATTTAATATACAGAATGACGAATTTTCAACTATCAGGACAGCAATCCGGCAGTAATTACACATCTTCTATTCTCAATGGATGGTATGATTACACGTACGCCAGTCAGTCCGTTACCGATGAGGTATACCTGAAAAAGATCCTGACAAAAGATGGTCTTGTTGTTGACCTGATCACTTCAGACAGGAACGATATGGAGGTGCTGACACCTACCCATATGAATACATCAACCGAGAACAAGGCCCAGAAACTTGACCGGATTGAAATTTCCCACAGCTCCTTCCCCGGCAGAAAAAGAAAGTTTCATTTATATCAGAGTTATTTTTCTGATTTTGAGCCATACTTCAAGAACAGAAGGTTGCGATTGGATAGCCTGAATTATACAGACCTGACTGAACCATCAGCATTTCATCGTTTTTATTATGGAGAAGGCAGTTTACCTTCCAAAACATCCAATGCTGTTGATCATTGGGGATTTTATAATGGGGCAAGCTCGAATGATTCCCGTAGCAATACAGGATGGGGCACATTTCATGCAACTTCAATTCCTTCATATCAGCTGCAGACCGGCGGTACTATTCAGGGCGCCAACAGAAATTCCAATGAAGAAAAAAGCAAGGTGGCTGTTCTCAACAGAATTGTTTATCCTACTGGAGGAGCTGCCTATCTGGAGTATGAGTTGAATGACTATCCCAGAGTTGTTTCTGTTGCTACCATAACAAAAGATTTCAGGTCCGTATCAAGTGGAATACCAGGTGATACAGTCAACAGGTTAACACATTCCAACACTTTTACTTTAACAGCGCCCACCAGTGTTGTTCTATATTACAATGCCTATTCCCCCACTTCCCCCAAAACATGCCATTCTACAACCAATATCATTAACTATACCGGAATAACCAATATGGTATATGGCACTATCACAGGCCCTTCGTATTACCGGGAGTTCAAATATAATGACTGGACAATCCAGTGTGCTTATGATATTGGCGAGGGCACCATTGAGGTAACCTTGCAGCCTGGTACTTATACTATAAATACCTATGTTATCGGGCCTCCTTATGGTGCATTCAGGACCCTGGTGGGCGTACGCTATCCCCAGCAGATTTCAGTGCCTCCTTTTGACGATAAAGTAAAACTGGGAGGATTGCGGATCAAGAGTATTCTGCTGGATGATGGAATCAAACGCACCCGAAAGCATTACAGATACGTAAAAGAAATTTCCGGAATTGAAGCAAGTTCCGGTTTGCTGCTTGCCCCCATTAACTATTTCTTTGAAACAGGTGTGATTAATAACAATTATATGTCTCCCGGAGCCGGTCTGCTTTTCACTACAAGCTATTCAGGAACTTACGTTTGTGGTCAGAGCAACACGGTGTCTCCACTGGGGAGCTCGGCCAATGGGAATTCTATAGGATATGACCGGGTGGAAGAATATGTAGAGAACAGTGAAGAATCAGGTAAGACGGTTTATTATTTCAGCAATACACCTGAGTTGATCATGTCTACAATGATCGCAGGTGTACCTAACGAAGTTGCTTACAATAACGGATATCTGACAAGAAAGGAATATTTTTCTGGCGATAATATCCTGCTGAAATCCGAAGGTTATGTATACACTAAGAATGAAGGGATAAGCCCTACGGTGAAAGGATTAAAAATGTTCTCCCTGCCATTTGCCGCAAATCCTTTTCCGGTAACTTATCAGTTGCCTGATCTGATGAAATTCTATGACAATAAAATCGAATGGTGGCGTAAGATTAGAGATACAGTGACTGTCTATCATCAGAATTTATCCCAGAACTCCATTACTGAATATGAATACGACCCCACAAACTATGCAATAAAGGAAATTACCGGAAAAAACAGCAAAGGACAAATCACGAAAGAAAAATACTGGTATCCTCACAACACCTTAACTGAAACAACAACAGCGCCCGGCGTGCTATTACATATGCAGGACATCAATATGACCGGAAGCCCCCTGAAGACAGAAAGGTTCCTTAATAATTCCAGGATTGACGCCTCTATAACCAATTTCGGAGAGAACCTGCAGCCGGTCAATATCAAAAAAATAAAAGGCAGTGGCTTTGTCAATGCTATTGAGTTTGAACAATATGATGTTGATGGCAATCTGCTGCAATATCATGAAACCGGAAGCGCCAGAAAAACAACCATCTGGGGATACAATAAAACCAGACCGGTTTTCTCTGTTTCCGGACTGAGCTTTGGGTTTGCAGAGGAAGCATTCCAACATATAATGGTGGAAATGGGTTTCCCGGGCGGTCTCGATGATATAGACAACCTGCTGCTACAATTAGGTGATGTAAAAACGCAAACCCAGAAAGACCTGCTGGGAACATTGAATCTTAAGCTGAAAGAAAGGTTCCCGCTGGGAGTTTTTCAGTTCCAGACCTTTGACCTGTTCAATGGGGTAACCAGTTCAATTCAACCTAACAGCACTATTCAATTTTATACATATGATGATGTAGGAAGACTTACACTGATCCAGGATCAGGATCAGCATATTGTAAAGAAAATACAATACAACTCCAGTTTCAGAGTACCTAACCTTCCTCTTGCAGGTGCTCCTAATACCATTAAAATACCAGGATTAGACTACAAGCACCCTCTCGGTGAATTACTTTATACGGGACTGTCTCAGGTAGCATATCTGGGAAATGGCATGCACTTCAATGCTGATCCCGGGCTCCAGCTTGAAATGGTTGCCGGATCTCCTCTTACCGGACCAGGAAGAGAAGCAGTGAATATGACTAGCTGGATGGGATATTTCATTCTGGATGGAATGACCCTGGATCCCCAGCAAATTTACGCTGTTACCTACTGGGAGAAAGATTGCCAGCTTCAGGCTGTCACCAGTGAGGGCACTGAAACGATTATTTCAGACCAGATAATAAGGCAACATGGCGACTGGAACCTTCACAAGATCCTTTTTACGAATATCGGCGGGGGGGATCTTTTTCTGATCAACATGGGCATGTTTGGACATATCCAGGAACTCAGACTGTTACCGGATGGAGCGCAGATGACCACCTACGCATACGACAGTAACGGTGTATTGAAAAGCAAGTGTGATAAGGATTACGAGGTCACTTATTATTAATTAACTTCTTAGCACATATGCCCTTTACTCCTTCAAACCTTATACGAATGAG
>NZ_JBQCGW010000196.1:0-20857 GCF_051955275.1 Pseudobacter sp.
ATTGAGAAGGCTGGCTTCAAGCCGGGTGAAGACATCGCTCTTGGCCTCGATTGCGCGGCAACCGAGTTCTTCAAGGATGGCAACTACGTCTATGAAGGCGAACGGAAGACGCGCGATCCAAAGGCTCAAGCCAAGTATCTCGCCAAGCTCGCCAGCGACTATCCTATCGTCACCATCGAAGACGGTATGGCTGAAGACGACTGGGAAGGTTGGAAGAACCTGACACAGGCTATCGGCAGCAAATGCCAGCTGGTAGGTGACGATCTGTTCGTTACCAATGTAAAGCGTTTGAAACAGGGTATCGACCAGAACATTGCCAACAGCATCCTGATCAAGGTTAACCAGATCGGTACAGTTACTGAAACCATCAACGCCGTTCAACTGGCGCAGACCAATGGTTTCAATACCATCATGAGCCACCGCAGCGGTGAAACGGAAGATACTACCATCGCTGACCTGGCTGTTGCCCTGAACTGTGGTCAGATCAAGACTGGTTCCGCCAGCCGTACAGACCGTATGGCCAAGTACAACCAGCTTCTCCGCATTGAAGAAATGTTGGCTGAGACCGCCGTTTATCCGAAAGGAAGGATTAAATTTGGTAAGTAAGCTTTTTGACTGAATTATAATCTCAAAATAGTTTCCGGAGCGATCAGAAAGTGGTAGCGGCTTTTCGCTATTGTTTTCTGATCCTCCATTTTTACAGATCTCATGAAATTGCTCGCACGCATACCCGCCTGGTTGAAGAATAAGTACACCATTACCTCCCTGGTCTTTGTGATCTGGGTGCTTTTCTTTGATGACCAGGACATCTTCACTACTTATTTCAAGCACAAATCAGAGCTTCGCACATTGGAAGAGAGCCGGAATTATTACCTGGATCAGATCAAAATAACCAAATCGGAGCTGGAACAACTCAAATCGGACAAATCCACCCTGGAGAAATATGCCCGCGAAAAGTACTGGATGAAGAAAGAAAACGAGGATCTTTTCATCCTTCCTGAGTAGCCATTCTGTTGTCATTCCCTGATTATCAAGCATTACCGTAAAAACTTATTCCTGGGTTGTCCACCATCGGACATTTACTATTTTTCCACTGGCCTATAAGGATTACCTTGCCTGTCCCCTGTTTCCATACTGTTATATTTCCAATACCTTTGTACAATAAAGAAGAACCAAGCTGCGTTTATACAGCACGGACGGACTCCGAATTGACTCTTCGGAACACTATTATTCAAGGACAAAATGGTTTTGCCTATGACTCTTCTCTTTACACCAGAGGAACTAGTACAGTATTTGTACAATGAAACTTCACCAGAGAAAACCGCAGCAATTGAGGCTGCCTTGCAGGAGGACTGGACCCTTCGCGAAAAGTTGGAAGTATTGAAATCATCCAGGAAGACATTGAACACCCTGGTTGAATCTCCCAGACATGAAGCAGTTCTGAACGTACTGAATTATGCCCGCCAAACGGCCACTGAATCGGTTCAATCCTAAGATCCCAATCCAATCCCTTACTGGCAGCCCTGTTTGATAGCCAGGCTGCTCGGTGAATAACCCTTCTCCCGTAATTTTGCAGTCATCATTTTGTGACGATGACTAGAAAAGAACGTTTCGACTTTGTAATCCATTATTTTCAGGAACACGCACCCAATGCGGAAACTGAATTGCTGTACGACAATCCCTACCAGTTACTGGTGGCGGTGATCCTGTCTGCACAATGCACAGACAAGCGTGTGAACCTGACCACACCGGCAATCTTTGCTGAATACCCGGATACGAAACATCTTGCCAAAGCCACCTTTGATCAGCTTTTCCCGCTGATCAGAAGCATCTCATACCCCAACAACAAAACCAAACACCTGATAGGCATGGCCCAGATGGTGGAGGGTAAGTTTGCGGGTGAGATCCCTCATACCGTGGAAGAACTGGTGGAGCTGCCTGGCGTTGGCCGCAAAACGGCGAATGTGATCACTTCGGTGATCGACAAGCAGCCGAATATGGCCGTAGACACGCATGTGTTCAGGGTCTCTGCCCGTATAGGCCTCACTGTTAAGGCCACTACTCCCCTGGCAACGGAAAAGCAACTGCTGCAATACATCCCCGAAAACCTGGTTCATATAGCGCACCACTGGATCATCCTGCATGGCCGCTATATCTGCGTGGCCCGCAATCCCAAATGCCCTGAATGTGGACTGAAACCCGCCTGCAAATACTACCAGAATGTTGTAATGAAAGAAGAGATCGCAGCACTCAAACAAAAGCGGAAAGATGTCATATCGCCAAACACTTCCATCAAAAAGCCTGCAATCAGAACAGCCAACAAATCAGCAGCGAAAAGCCCCGGAAAATCAATTAAGGTCAAAGGGAAATAGGTCCCCTTATAAACCATTACGGTAGCCAAAAAATGGTTGGCCCGAATCTGTTTGACAACAAACCAACAAAATCAACCACCACTAATATTTTGGTTACTGCCTTCCCACCGTCCGGGTAACTCCGTGTCGCAATCGTCCCCGTCCGCACTGGTTTTCCGCCCTTTATTAAAACCCGCCATTCCTGTTCCGGTCAAAGCCGGAGAAAACCCGGTCAAACCCCGTGTTTCATCCGCCAACTTTTTGGTCACCCTCCTGTTATTATTGTAATTTTACAATATCCAACCGAACCAGCCGTCTACCCTTAGAGAGGACTTATTTAAAAGATCGAATAATAGTTTTAATCAGACAATCAGTTAATACATGGAATCAAATTTTACCCAGGCGCCGCACTCATATCTGAGTTTCGCCCCCCTTATCCGGGAGTGGGAAAAGATGATCCGGGAGGGCAGGGAAGGAACCCGCCAACTGTACCAGGATCTGCTGAACAAAGTTCGGCAGCACCCTGAGTTGCTTGGCAGGATCGAGGATCTGTCTGTTCTGGACAAACACAAAACACTCATAGAACAAATGATGGCCACGGTGTTTCCCGTGACGCTCAACGATAAGGAAGACCTCTTTGGTGCAGGCTTCCCTTTTCAGATGAAGATGTTCTATGAATCAACCAAATTCCGCGAACTCTTCTTTGTAGATCCCGTAACCAAAGAGATCACCATGCCTGAAGCCGATGCATGTGGCGGCGGAAGTCCACAATCAGGCAAGGAAGATTGCATGTACCAGTTCATTCTCAGCAGGCTTTATGATATAGACAAAACCGAGACCGTGCGCATGGTAGAGCCCTACAAATGCATGGAGACCGGTCTTGACCGCTACATGGAGCTGGAGATAGATACGCGATTCCTGGATGTAAGGCCCAAAGGCGAACTGCCTAAGCTGCCGGATGACGTTTCATACGGCTGCATCAGGGCAGGAGGTGGAGCAGGAGAAAATGATGAACTGAAGCAGGCGCTTCCACTCAGTGCGTTTGAATTTGAAGGAATGGTGATCATCCGGATCTGGGAGGTCACTGAAAGAGAAGTACTGAATATCATCCGCGATAAATTGCTTCACCTCAACAATTTTGCAGACGTCAATCTTTTCAATGATCTGCAGAACCAGGTGCAGAACCTGTTAGGGGTACCTGGCGTGAGTACGGCCATCAAACCTTTTTTCCAGGTGAACGGACATACCGTACTGACCGAGTTCTATACTACCATGACGGACCAGAGCGTGAAGCGCAAACCCTCACCTGAGAAACTGCAATATGTTTATCAGAGTGTTACAGGTGCCTTCATGAAAAACCCGCGGCCCTTACTGGTGAACGAGATCAATGAAGATGCCGTGATGCGTTATCCCTTCCTCACCTTTATGGCGGAGTATGGATGGAGAAGCGCCATCGTTTGCCCGCTCTTCAGCGACAACAAAGAAGTGATGGGTGTGCTGATTGTTGTATCTAACGAAAAGAACAAACTCAGACCTGAACATGTGGCCAGCATCGAGCCAGCCATCCCGCTGTTCAAGATCGCCATGGAGAAAGCACAGGAAAACCTGGACCACCAGGTGGACCGGGTGATCAAGGACCAGTTCACTGCTGTACAGGATGCCGTTGAATGGCGCTTTACGGAAGCAGCCCTCAACTATCTCACGGGGATGAACAAGGGAGAAGGAGAAGTGAAGATCGAGCCGATTGTTTTTGAAGGTGTGTACCCGCTATATGGAGCTATCGATATCCGAAACTCCTCCGTTGAAAGGAACCATTCCATTCAGCTGGATTTGCTGGAGCAACTTAACCTGGCCAATGATATCGTTCTGGCTGCAAAGCAGGACCATCCTTTTCCATTGCTGGATGAAACCAATTTCAAGATCAGGAAGTATATCCATTCAGTGTCGAACATCCTTTTTGCGGATGATGAACTGAGTATTCTCCAGTTCCTGAAAGTGGAAGTGGTGCAGCTGTTCAAACACCTGCAATCCATCATGCCTTCTCTCAACAAACAGATCAACAAATACTTTGAAGCGGTGGATTCGCCAGTTGAGATGGTGTATCACCACAGAAAGAAATATGAAGACAGCATTACACATATCAACAATGAAGTAGCCCGTTTCATCGATCACGAACAAAAACTTGCGCAGCATATCTTCCCGCACTACTTTGAAAGGTTTGTGACCGATGGCGTGGATTTCAATATTTACATCGGCCAGGCAATTACACCGGAAAAGAAATTTGATTTCTTCTACCTGCGTAATCTGAAGATCTGGCAATTGAGCACACTGGCCAAAGCGGCAAGGCTCACGCACTCACTGGAAAAGCAGCTGGCCATGCCATTGCAGACAAGCCAGCTGATCCTGGCGCACAGCCATCCTATTTCCATCAGCTTCCGTACAGCGGAACGCAAATTCGATGTTGACGGTGCTTACAATATCCGTTACGAGATCATCAAAAAAAGGATCGATAAAGTGCACCTGAAAGATTCCAATGAGCGGCTGACCAAACCTGGATATATCGCTATCGTGTATTCACAGCAACAGGAAGCATTCGAGTACCTGGAGTACATCGAGTACCTGCAGAACCAGGGACTGCTGCGTGGAGAAGTGGAAAGGCTGGAGCTGGAAGAACTGCAGGGTGTGAGCGGCCTGAAAGCACTGAGGGTTGGCGTGAACCTGGAGATCGAATCAGATGATAAGGATCAGGGAAAAGATGTGAAGAAGCTGGCAGGTGTGAAGAACTGATCTGAATATTCCTACATAAACAAGGGCTGCCCGGTTGTGGACAGCCCTTTGCTTTTTTCGGAAAAATGAGTTTATTTCTTTTTTGAACTTTTTTCTGTGATATAACCGTTGTAAGAGATCGGCTGACGGTTCACGCTTTGTACCTGTACATAGGCATACCCGCTTTCGGTGATGCTTAAACGAACAGATTGTATTTCGCGGACATCCTTTGGTTTGATCACAATATCCCAGCCACCTTTCTTCTTATCAGTTTTTGCGTATTCAAAATCCTTTGATGTGAATTTGATACCTCCTTCCATGGTGCTGCTTACATTGAATGCACGACCGAAGTAGGGAAGATAAGAAATAATGGTGTCTTTGGTTACTGTGAAATCAAATTCCGGAGTAACCTGAACAACGCGACCGGATTGGGGAATTACCGATTGCGTAATGAATACAAACCGCCGGTCTTCTACCAGTTTCTTTACTTCAACTGCTTTGGCAGCTTCTTTTTCCTGCTTTGTCTGAGCGCTTGCCACACTTATAAAAGTGGTAGCCAACACCATCAGCAACAAAGCGGCTTTCGACAGGTTATTTACTATTCTCATGATTAACATTTTAATTGATACCATTATAACGGCAATAAAATGTTAAGAGCCACATCAGAACTGATAACCTAACGTTAAAAGCGGAAGTGTGCTTTCCCTGGACGAAGTGAGGCTGGCCGTCAGCACAAATCTTTTAACCAGTCCCAGCCAGATACCACCACCGTAGCCATGGTGCCACAT
Organism: Pseudobacter sp.; assembly: GCF_051955275.1. Lineage (NCBI taxonomy): Bacteria > Pseudomonadati > Bacteroidota > Chitinophagia > Chitinophagales > Chitinophagaceae > Pseudobacter > Pseudobacter sp. The sequence goes on from NZ_JBQCGW010000196.1 coordinate 5,906, forward strand.
CTCAGAGCGATCATCATCTACCCATACCCTGCCCACATCATTGAAAGCAAGAATGCCGATAGAGCCGGGAAGCAGGTAGGTCCTGAAATCGGTTACCTTAATGCGTAATTCTGTATTGTTGTACAGCATGGATTTACCTGCAAAGCGGTATTTCCTGTAACCCCGGAGATTTTCTGTACCTCCCAGATATTGAGCCTGGAAAAATTCATATTTTCCGAAGTTGATGCCTCCACCAAATCTTGTTGCAATCACCGTGCCTGACGTGGAGCCAAGGCCGATATACAGAGCCATGTCGGAGCTCAGCTGGGTCAGATACTCAGAATTGTTGTTAAGACCACGTAAAACTTTGAGTGAAGACTGCCAGAAAATGCCGCGTGAAGGACTGATCTGGTTATCACGCGTGTCCATGTTCAGGTTGAACTGGCCACCCAGGTAGTATTTGTCTTCAAAAGTATTTTTCGGATCCAGGCCGTTTTCCTGAAAATTGGATAGGAATCTACCCTTATTCTCATCTTCATCCGGACTGAAATACTGGAAGGACGGGCCAATGGCAACTGTCAGCCAGTTGGAGAACTCACGTTTCAGCAACACAGCAAGGTCCCCTTTATTGTAGCGGGCGCGATAATAATTGATTTTTTCAGGCGCGTTCTTATCGTACTTTGTTTCGTTTCCCAGACCAAAGAAGTTGGTTACATAATCGGGTGAATTCAGCTGGGCATTGATGAAGATATCCGTTTTGCCGATCACTTTACGAAAATCGCTGCTGTAGCGGATGGTAAAGGCTTCAGTAGCCAGAGCATGGCTCAGCATGAATTTGTGGATCACAGCAGGATTGCGGCGGAATTTTCTGCCCGTATATTTGAATCCTATGCCCAGGAATACGCCATCATCGGGGTTGAATGCGGCACTTGCCTGGGGCGCAAGAATATTATAACGGAATGCTTTTCTGTCGTAGTCATTTACGGCGGGATCTGAGGACAATCTCTTTGCCTCCCTGCCTTCGCCCGTGATTACATTGGCTTCAGTTTTCAGATCATAGATCCGGGTTTTGCTGCCGCTGGCATGTATAGCCGAATTGTCGATAGTATCAATGCCTGGTCCTCCGATGATGCGCACCAGTATGCTTTTGCGGCCATCTCCGTTAAGCACGAACTTATCTTCGCCCCCTAAACCATAAAGACGGATCTCTTTGGTTTCGCCATATTTGAAAGTGCGGCTGTAAAGTTTTTTACTTTCTTCCCCTTCCTTGTTGATTTTACGCACCACCACTTTTACGGAGCCGTCTTCATTTCGTGTGATCTCAAACAATTCTCGCTTGTTGGTTCCCGTTACATCCACTTCTTTAGCCAGGAAGCGATAATACTGTAATGCATCCGCTTTCAGGAAGTTCCTGCGCTGCTGCAGTGTTTCAATGATATGTGGTGCGGCATCCCCTTTGATCTCTCCGGGCTGCAGTCCTAAAGCCTGACGTATAACAGTGTCAGTCATGAGTGGGAGAAACTCATCCACGCCTTCAGACCAATCATTTTCTGAAAGATCGTTCAGGAAGGAGCGGTCAAAGAATCGCGCGTTGAAGTAAAGGGTATTGATATTTCTGGCTTTGGGGCGGAAGCCCTGGAATGCAGGCAGCAACCAGTTCCTGCTGATGATCTTTGGGATCACTCCATCGTTGGTGAAGAAAGCCTGGTCCCTGTCGCGCGGAATGGGAAAATAGGTTTTGCCTTTTCCTTTGCCGCTTTCATTGGCACCCCAGCGCCACTGGTCTTCATGTCTGTCAAAGTCCATGATGAACATATCCAGCAGACGTGCGCGCAACATGGCTTTGCGGTCGATCTTATTGTCGTTGTCTTCCTGTAATTTCTCGATCACTTTGTCTGTGCTGTAAGTTTTGGCCAGTTCCAGTGGTTCCCTTTCTTCAAAGAGATAAAGCCTGTTGGTAAAATCATGCCTGAACTGCAGCAGTCTGGGGTCATCGGGCAGCCATACCAGTTTGGGGTTGGCATGCGGTACTCCGGCTGCAACCGCCAATGGCGGAATGCTCAAGGCTGCGAATGGGTAGGAGGCTGAAATGCCGTCTAACACTGCGTCTTTCACGAATGTTTGCCTGAATTCTTCTGGCAGTGTCTTATCAGGATATTTCTCGATGCTGCGTAATACGAACTCTTTACCCTGTGCATCTTCCAGCCTCAGGGAGCGGGATTGCATACCACCGCCACGCCTGGTGGGTGTGAGCCCGCCGCGCATTTTACCGATGTCGAAAACAGGAACGGTAATGGGGGTTGTCCATTCTTTCCGGTAGTTTGCACCGAACAGCCATCTTTTGAACCGGCCTGCTTTGTAGTAGGGAGCGGCAACGGTGGTGAAGGAATCTGGCAGACTGGGTGACGTGATTGCCTGCTCATGCAGTGTGGGCGCTTTGAAAGCAGGTAAAGAGGTTGTATAGATAACCTGGTTGGGATCTTTTGAAAGTGAGGAATAAAAAGTAAGCGTGATATTACCGTTAGTGGAAATATCCAGCACACCAAAACCTGTACCTTCATTGGCGAAGCGGGTATCTTTTCCATATTTCACCTGGCTTTGTTTGGAGCCTGCGCCACTAACGATATGCTGCTGTCCATTCTCCACCATATACTGTAAAGTATGTTCATGACCGCTCACCCTGATGGCGTAAGGATGTTGATCCAGCAGGGTGTCAAGGCTGCGTACATATTGTTTGTATACGGGGTGTGGTTTGTCCTGGATATTACCAAACCAGGAGCGGCCTAACGGATATATAGAACCGATGACTGGTAATGGAATATAAAGGCTGGGATTTACTTCGGTGAGCGGAAAGAGATGTTGTTTGAAAGTATAATAACCTCCATGCTCGCCATGTGTTCTGAACGGATGGTGTGCAGCGAAGATCACCAGTTTGTTACGGTTCCGGTAGAGTGCGTCTTTGACGGCCAGTGTGAGCTCGTCATTGGTTTTGCAATCACAATCGGATGTGTTGCCGGGCCGGCCTTCCTGCTGAAACCACCACTGGCTGTCGATGATCAGTAAGGTGACCTGGTCAGTGAGTTTTACTTCCACGGGGCCAGGGCAACCTTCCAGCGGAGCGAAATGTACATTCGGGATCTGCAGTGATTCCACGTACTGGCTCTGATGCAGGATCTGTTTATAGCCATCGCGCTTGCCTTTATCCCAATCGTGGTTGCCGGGTGTGAACCAGGCTTGCGCTTCTGTTCCTTTCACGGAGTTTATCTGGTCATCGAGGATCTTTTTCTTTTCAGGATAATTGGCGGCGGTGGAGTCCGGAAGACCGTTCTGGTACACATTGTCGCCCAGGAATAGCACCGTGGTACGTGCATCCAGTTTGAACTTTGCCTTCATCAGTTCCAGTTCAGGATGATGGCCATTGAGTTGTTTGCCGGCATCGCCCACCAGGATGATGCGATGTGCAAGGGAGTCCTGCGCAGATGCTGAGGACACAATGAGGAATAACGATAAAACCAGCCAGGTATAGATCCTATTCATACAGATATTTTGATGAAACTTCGGGTGATGTCAGTCGCTCGCGTCCCCGCGAGTGGCTTATATTTGTTCGCCTCTGGCGAACCTCGTGTTGCCGGAGGCAACGGAATACAGGTCACTCGCGGGGACGCGAGCGACTGGCGGCAGCCTGATCATAGGGAAACTTCAGGATGGTGCCTTTGCCATCCACGCCCTCATTGGAGATATACATATCTCCGTTTGGCGCAAAAGTGATTCCCTCCGGTTGGGGGAACTGATCAGGATTCAACTGATAGGCTGCCAGCACTTCTCCGCTCAGGCTCACTTCCAGTATGGCTTTGCCGATAGAAGCCACAATGAATAATGTTTTCGTCACGGGATGGATAGCTGCTGCGGAAGGTTTGAAATCAGCATTGTTATTCTTGAGCTCATTGCGGATATCCTTCCACTTGATAGCATATACGGGGGTATCGGAAAAACGGAGGCTATCGGGATCGAAGCTGTAGGCAAGCACTCCTTTCTTTGATTCCCTTTGTTCTTTGGAAAGGAGGATGAGTTTTTTATTGGGGTCGATGTAAAGGCTTTCGAATTCGATCTTCTTTTTACGATGGAACTCAAACTCCTCTTCCACGTGTTTTGCGTTTACGGGTACGCGGTGGATATTTCCATTGCTTTCCAGTACAAAATAGAAAGTATCCAGTTGCACGATATCTTCATAATCTCTCTTCTTGCCGAATTTCCTTACCTGCAGGTCGCCGTCTTCCGGATCCACCAGGAATATCTTTCCATCTTCATCATTGATAGCGGCGATGGTATTATTGGGAAGCCAGAACATGCCGGAGATCTCCAGCAGGTCTTTGTCGAGCACGAGGGTGGTCTTTAGGGATGCGTCGTATCCGGGGATGGCGGGTACAAAGGATTTCCCCTGTCCGGTACAACCGGAAAAGCCGGCAATCAGCAGTATGATAAGGATACAGGTGATCGATCTGTTCATATCTCAACAACAGTTAATGGCTTACAAAGTTGGGGCAGGAAATCGATATTTAAATATACAATCTTTTATTGCTTAATTTAGACTGTCGAAACCAATCAATGTATGACATCAGCCGCGCAGCAATTATTACAGGAAGCCAGGCAATACGTTACAGGCTTATTTACCAACAAGGTGGATCCTGCATTCGTTTATCATAACATTGAGCATACCATGGAAGTGGTGGAAGCATCGGAACTGATGGCCAACCACCTGGCTCTTCCGGAAGAGGAAAAACCCGCATTGCTGCTGGCAGCCTGGTTTCATGACACAGGATACTCTGCGGGTCAGCCCAAGCGCCATGAAGAAGTGAGCCGTGATATTGCTGCCGATTTCCTGCGTGGCAGAGGCGTTGACCAGCTTACTATCGATAAAGTGAGCAATGCCATCATGGCCACCAAATGGCCGCAGAGCCCCGTCAACCTGCTGGAGCAGATCCTCTGCGATGCAGATCTCTCGCACCTGGGCATGCCCAGTTTCCCTGAAAAGAACAAACTGCTCCGCCAGGAACTCAACCTGCTTTTCGATAACAAACTCGGAAAGAAAGACTGGCGGCAGAAGAATATCTTCTTCCTTCAACAGCACCGTTACTTTACGGAGTACGGCAAAACAGTGCTGGAACCCGTGAAGCAACAGTACCTCCAGGAGCTGATCCGCAAATCCGACAAGAAAGGGAAGCGTGAAGATGAATCCATCGAAGAAATGACGGTAACCGCCAGGTTACCGGTTGAAGCGGTTGTGCCGGAGAAGGTCAATGATGAAAAGGCCCTTACGTTTAAAGAAAGGGAAAAACTGGAAAAAGATAAACTGGCAAGGACAGAAAGAAGTATCGCCACCATGTTCCGTATTATGAGCGAGAACCATGTGAACCTCAGCCAGATGGCAGACAGCAAAGCCAATATCATGATCTCCGTGAACACCATCGTGATATCCATCATGGTATCTGTACTGCTGGGCAAACTGCAGTTCTATCCTGAATTCATCGTTCCTACCATCATCCTCCTGGTAGTGTGTCTCAGCGCAGTAGTATTCGCTATTTTGGCCACCAGGCCCAATGTGAACCGCGGTACTTTCACCAGGGAGGATATCGAGAATAAAAAAGTGAACCTGCTCTTCTTCGGCAATTTCTTTAAAATGGACCTGAAGGATTATGACTGGGCCATGAAGCAGATGATGGCTGACCGGGATTACCTGGACAGCAGTATGATCAAAGACATTTACAGCCTGGGCGTGGTACTTGCAACCAAATACAAGTACCTGCGCATAGCTTATAATATCTTCATGTTCGGTCTGGTGATTGCCATCCTGGCCTTTGCCATTGTGTTCCTCATTTCTGAACAGAACCCCAACGCTGCCTAGTTGATAGCGCCAAGCATTTCACGGAGCTTCATCACCAGTTCAGTTTTGGTGATGGGAACACCCATGATCTTGTTGTAGCCTTTTGCATCCACCAGGTACTGGTCCCGGATGATCTTGATGAGTTGTCCGTTGTTGATCTCGGGGATCAGCACCTGATCAAAATTCTTGAGCATGTCTCCGAGGTTCTTCGGGAAAGGGCGCATATGGCGCAGGTGTGCATGGCTCACTGCATATCCTTCAGCCTGGATCTCAGCAACAGCGCTCTTGATGGCGCCATACGTTGACCCCCAACCGAGGATCAGGATCTTACCTTTTTCAGGGCCACTGTCAAGTGTCTGGGCGGGAATATAGTCAGCGATCTTATCTACTTTTTCCTGTCTGATCTTCACCATCAGCTGGTGGTTCTCGGGATCATAACTTACATTACCGGTGATGTTCTGTTTTTCCAGTCCTCCGATACGGTGCTCCAATCCTGGTGTGCCGGGGATAGCCCATGGGCGCACCAGTTTCTCATCACGGAGATAGGGCTGGAATTTATCTTCCCCATGTCCCAGTTCCGTTTTGAAGCTTACTTCTATCGGCTGGAGGTCATCAGCCTGGGGGAAGCGCCAGGGTTCTGCGCCATTGGCGATATAACCATCACTGAGCAGTATAACGGGGGTCATATGCTGCACTGCAATGCGCACGGCTTCGTAGGCCGCTGCAAAACAATCTGAGGGTGTGCTGGCAGATACTATCGGCATGGGACATTCGCCGTTACGGCCGTAGTAAGCCTGCAACAGATCGCTCTGTTCTGTTTTGGTAGGAAGACCTGTTGAAGGGCCGCCACGCTGGATATTCACGATCAGGAGCGGGATCTCCAGCATCACAGCCAGGCCCATGGCCTCGCCTTTCAGCGCCATACCCGGACCGGAAGTGGTGGTTATTCCCAGCATACCGCCATAGGCTGCGCCGATAGCCGAAGTAATACCTGCAATCTCATCTTCCGCCTGGAATGTGCGGATGCCAAAAGATTTGTGCTTGCTCAGCTCATGCAGGATATCGGAAGCCGGAGTGATTGGATATGTTCCCAGGAAAATCGGCAGTCCGCTCTTCTGTGATGCCGAGATCAATCCGAATGCCAGGGCCTGGTTGCCCATGATGGAACGATAAGTACCAGGCGTCATGCGCGCTTTCTCAACACGGAAACGGGTGGTGAAAGTTTCAGTGGTATCCCCGAAGTTATACCCTGCCTGCAGCGCTTTCACGTTACTGTCGAGGATTTCCTGTTTCTTCCCGAATTTATCGGTGAGGAACTGGATGGTATTTTTCATGTCGCGGTTGTACATCCAGTACAGGAAGCCAAGCACGAACATATTTTTTGCACGGTCTTTTTCTTTGGTGCCCATCTGGATCTCCTTGAGTGCTTCGCGGGTCATTTTGGTAACGTCCATGCGGTACACTTCATAGTTGGTAAGACTGTCGTCTTCCAGGGGGTTGATGCCATCAGGGTAGTTGGCGAGGCGGAGGTTCTTGGTATCGAAGCCATCTGTGTTGGCGATGATCTTGCCACCTTTTTTGAGGAACCTGAGATTGGCTTTAAGGGCGGCGGCGTTCATGGCTACGAGTACATCGCACTCGTCGCCGGGTGTGAAAACGCGGTCGCTTGAAAAGCGGAGCTGGTAACCGCTCACACCGGGAAGGGTTCCCTGTGGTGCACGGATCTCTGCGGGGAAATCAGGAAAGGTGGCCAGGTCGATACCCAGCAGGGCTGTATTATTAGTAAATTGACTACCAGTAAGTTGCATGCCGTCGCCTGAGTCTCCGGCAAATTTGATCACAACATCCTGCAGCACTTCTTCTTTTCTGCTCATTTGGGGGAAAGTTTGTAATCGGCAAAATTACTTAAAACTGCGGAAAGGGGGAGGGTGGGGGCTTGCGATATAGGGAAAAATAGCGAAGGATAATTGTTTATGCGGGGCTTTCAAGGCATTTTGCATTAATTACAGGTTACCTAACATTACATCTGCATTGGACTCAATATATCCTCTGTAATCCATAATAGAATTTGAACTGTGATTTACAAAAAATAGGCTAAACATGAAAATGGCCGCAACTGATGGGTTGCGGCCATGATATGAATTGCTTTTTAAGTCTATTTCAGAAGTGATTGATAGATGGCTTCATGCACTTTGGGGCGAACACTCATGTTGAGGAATTTCGCCGGATCGGGACTGTTCACACGATTGCTGAGGAAGATGTACGTGAGGTTGTACTTGGGATCTATCCAGATGCAGGTGCCGGTGAAACCGGTATGTCCGTAAGTGAGCGGGGAGGCAGACATGGTGGGGTAAGCCTCTTTGCGCGTGGCATTGTCTTTCTCGGGTTTGTCGAAGCCAAGACCGCGACGGCTGATATCGCTGCTGTAGGCAGTGAAGAGATCGATGGTGGACTTGCTGAAGAAATTCTTGCCATCGATCACGCCGCTGTTGAGCAGCATCTGCGCCAGTATGGCCAGGTCGTAGGCATTGCTGAACAGGCCTGCATGTCCTGCCACCCCACCGAACATTGCTGCGCCCGGATCATGCACATCGCCCTGGATGAGTTGACGACGGAACAAAGCCTCGTTCTCCGTTGGTGCAATAAAGCCCAGCGGGAAACGGTCACGGGGCTTGAATCCAGTGGTTTCCAGGTTGAGCTTGTCGTAGAAAGTGAGCTTCACGTATTCATCCAGCGGCAGTCCTGAAATGGCTTCCACTACTTTGCCGAGGAAAATGAAATCATTATCGCTGTAGATATAACGGTTGCCGGGCTCCAGCGCACTCTTTACAATGATATTGTACATGGAGTCGCGGTAATCATTGCGCAGATAGAGGCCATTGGCCACACGCACCTGATGCAATGAATCCGGCTTCATGGAATAGTAAGCCCAGTTGGGTTTTCCATCAGGTCCGGAGAGGGTGCCGCGATAGAAAGGAATGAAAGATTTCAATCCCGCCTGGTGCAGTAACACATCACGCAGCCTGAGGTTTTGTTTATCGGAGCCTTTTGTCCATGGCAGGTAATCGCCGAGTGTTTTATCGATATCCAGCCTGCCCTCATCATAGAGCTTCATCACAGAAAGCGTGGTGGCCATGATTTTGGTAACGGAAGCGAGATCGTAGATGGTTTCAGGATATACGGCTTCTGTGCTGTCGTAGGTGAGATGGCCATAGGCGCGATCGAAAACAACCTTGCCATCTTTGGCTACCAGCACAACAGCGCCGGGGATCGCTTTTTTAGCGATGGCATCGGTAACGATGCTGTCTATCTGCGCAGAGAGAAAAGGCTGGTTGAAACCCAGGGTTGACGGAGCTACGGTTGGCAGGATGGCTTTTGCCGTGATGCCTGCGCCGAACCTGAAGGCGTCACAAACTGTAACAGGCAACTGACCTTTGGCGGTGAACTTGCCGAGCAGCAGGTCTGCACCGGCTGATTGGGTGATGTCATCATCTTCATAACAGGCCACCAGTACCTTGGAGTCGCAGAAATGCTGCACCAGGTAAGGGTTTCCGAAGGCGAAGGTGATGGTCTTCTGTTGCTGCTGCAGATTTTTGATGAGGCTCATGGCTGCATTGCTCACCCCGAAATTGTTGGCCGGGTAGCGGTTGTAATTGTGCAGGCCGAGCACTACCACGTCGTAACGGTTCTTCAGCAATTGCAGCATGGGATCCACCAGCGCGCTGTCCAGATTATAATTGAAATAGTAAACCTGTGCATCATAGTTCTTACGGACTTCGGCGGCAAACACATTGTCTTTTTCCAGCCCGAAGCCTATATAGGCAACACGTTTGCCTTTCTTGAGCGGGAAGATGGCGTACTCATCATTACGCAGCAGCGTGATTGCTTTTTCAGCGATCGTTCTGCGCATCATCGGCACTTTGCTGTTCAGGTCTTCCGTGATATTGTTGAGGTCGATGGGTTGCAGATTGGCAAGACCGTACTGGTATTTTGCATACAGTACTTTCTTCACGCGTTCATCGATCTGTTTCCAGCTGAGTTTTTTCTTGCGGATAGCCTTCAGCACTTTTTCGATGCTGCCGGGAATATTGCCGGGAAGACAAAGCATGTCGTTTCCCGCAATCAGGCTCTGGAGGCTGTTTTCACCATCCGGATAGAATTTGGCAACGCCTTTCATTTCCAGAGCATCGGTGAATGTGATGCCTTTGAAACCAAGTTCATGTTTGAGCAGGTCATTCACTGCTTTGGGGGAAATGGATGTGGGGCGGTTGGTAGTATTGTCGATGGAGTTCACCTGGAGGTGTGCTACCATCACGCTGCCAACACCGGCCTTGATCAGTTCGCGGAAGGGATAGAGCTCCAGCGAATCCAGTTCTTCCCAGGACTTGTTGATCACCGGAAGATCATGGTGCGAGTCTACTGCAACATCGCCATGACCGGGGAAGTGTTTGGCGCAGGCCATCACTCCGTTATCCTGCATGCCGAGGGTGTATTGAACACCGTATTCGGCAACCTTGTATTTATCTTCTCCGAATGACCTGTCGTTGATCACCGGGTTGAGAGGATTGTTGTTGATGTCCACCACAGGTGCATAGTTCACCTGTATGCCAGCGCGTTTGCACTGTTCGGCAACTACCTGACCATACTGATAGGCAAGGGCCGGATCGTGGGCGGCACCGAGCATCATCATGCGGGGAAGTCCACGTACACTGTCGAACCGCATACCTACACCGTTCTCTCCATCGATGGTGATCAGCAGGGGAGTTTTGGCAATCGACTGGAAATGGTTCAGCATCTGGGCCTGTTTAATAGGCCCGCCCTGGAAGAGGCAGAGGCTGCCGATATTGTACTTGCGGATGGCTTCTTCCACTTCTTTTTCAAAAAAGACAGGACCAACGCTCGAGAGTCGCACATTCATCAGCTGCGCGATCTTTTCTTCTTTGGAGAGCGTTTTGAAAACACTGTCCACCCACTGGTCCGCAGGGAGATGCGATCTCTTTTGTGCCTGGGCAATGGCACTGCTGCCAATCAAAACAAATAGTAGGAGCTTCTTCATAATGACGTTCTTATGTGCAATTGATGGCACAAAATAAGGATAAACCTGCACATTCCCGAAGAAACCCGCACAAACGTGAAGCTATTTGACAGTAGGCGTATTATTCCCTTATTTTTGCAGCTAAATAAGGAGACCCGTTTTGCCGGACATCATACAATTATTACCAGATAATATAGCCAATCAGATTGCAGCAGGTGAAGTGATTCAGCGGCCGGCCAGTGCTGTTAAGGAATTGCTGGAGAACGCCGTAGATGCGGGTGCTACCGAGATCAGGCTGATCATCCAGGATGCGGGCAAGCAGCTGATCCAGGTGATAGACAATGGTAAGGGTATGAGCGAAACCGATGCGCGCATGTGTTTTGAGCGGCATGCCACCTCCAAGATCAGGAGTATCGATGACCTCTTTCATATCCGCACCATGGGTTTCCGTGGCGAGGCCCTGGCCTCTGTTGCGGCCGTGGCCCAGGTAGTACTGAAAAGCCGCCGCGAGATCGATGAAGCGGGTACATATATAGAAATAGAGAACAGTACCGTGATCAAACAGGAACCTGTTGCCATGCCTGTTGGTACCAGCATTGCCATGAAGAATCTCTTCTTCAATATTCCTGCAAGAAGGAATTTCCTTAAGAGCAATGCGGCGGAGAACAAGCATATCATTGAAGAGTTCATCCGTGTGGCACTTTCCTTCCCTGAATTATTTTTCTCACTGACCAATAACGGAACAGAAATGTTCCATCTTGAAAAAGGCACCCTGAAGCAAAGGATCGTACAGTTGTTCGGCAACACATACAATTCTAAGCTGGTAACGGTGCAGGAGCAAACGGATTATCTCAATGTTCACGGATTTGTGGGCAAGCCGGATGCAGCCAAAAAAACAAGAGGTGATCAGTACTTCTTCGTGAATAACCGTTTCATCCGCAGTGGCTATCTGAACCATGCGTTGATGAGTGCCTACCAGGCGCTGATTGCACCTGATAGTTTTCCGTTGTATGTACTTTTCATCGATCTGGATCCAACGCAGGTGGATATCAATGTGCATCCCACCAAACAGGAGATCAAGTTTGAAGATGAGAAGATCGTGTATGCTTTTGTGCAGTCGGCGGTGAAACATGCGCTGGCGCAGTTCAGCATTACACCTACGCTGGAGTTTGATCTTGATCCCGGTATACAGCAGCTGGATGCAGTGAATAAACCATTCACAGAAGACAAGCAGGCTGCTGCGGCTTCTTCCCAGCTGTATCAGAATTTCACGCAGAAGCACCAGGCCTGGTCAATACCTCCAACAGAGAAGAATTCCAACCTGAAGCACTGGCAGGATTTTTATGAGCCCTCACAGCGGGGTGCAACCGAAGAGCAGTCTTCCATCCTGGCTGCCGGAGGTTCATTGCCCGGCACGGGTGGAAAGGAAAAGCCTTTCGAGAGTTTGCTCGACCAGATCAGGAGCAAACAGCCGGTGCAACAGTATTCAGAAGAAACAGATCCATTGCTGGCTATCTATGGCGCACAACCGAAGCAGGAGCTTCGTGTTATTGAAGAGGCGCCGATGCTGCAATTGCATTTCACCTATATAGTTGCCCCCACTAATCGCGGTTATATTCTAGTACAGCAGCAACTGGCGCATGAGCGTGTGTTGTATGAGCGCTTCGCGAAGGCGGCCTCTGGTAAACCCGTGGCATCCCAACGCAGTCTTTTCCCTCATACGCTGGAGCTCTCCGCACAGGATGCTGCGCTGATGACTGATCTGATACCGGACCTTGAATTGCTGGGTTATCTCATAGAACGCAGCGGTAATCAGGGTTTCCTGATCAATGGCACTCCTGCTGACCTGGAAGCAGGAAACGAGAAGATGGTGATAGAGCAATTGCTGGAACAGTTCAAACATTTCAGCGGCGATCTCAAATTCTCCAAACGCGAAAAACTCATCCGGTCACTGAGCTGGCAACAGGCTGTAAAGGCAGGCACTGCATTGACTGAAAAGGAAATGAAGACCCTTGTAACGGATCTGTTCCAATGCAGGCAACACAATGTTACGGCAGGCGGAAGCCCTACCTATATCGAATTCAAGAAAGATTACCTGGAGCAATTATTTAAGCGTTAACATGGAGCGGGCCGGCTGGCTCCGTTTTTTGTCCTCCCATATATTGTAACGGAGATAGAAGAATAATGCCTTGTTCTTATCGTAAGTATATCCAGTTGTGTTGTTCAGCCGGAAGCTGGTGTAATTCCCAAAGGCCTGATTGTAGCGAAGTCCTACTGTAAAGCGTTGCCAGTAATAATTAACGTCAAGCAATAACCGAACCTCACTGGCGCTCATCCTGTTGGTGAGCGAATCATAGCTCATACGGCCGAAAGACTGCCTGGTGATGGTTTCCTGGTTATTGTACACGCGCCTGTCTTCATACATGGCCACACCGCTCATCAGGGATGAGAACTGCAATCCGGTTCCCAGGAAGAAATTGGGGAGCGGGCTATGGTACACGGATACGGGCAGGTTGAAGTAATAGAGTTTTCTGGCGTAAACTGAATTATACATCCAGGTATTGCTGTTGAGGCTGACCTTTTCCTGGTACATGAGAATGGGCCTGATGTACTGCGGTGCCACTACCTGCAGTTCCGTTTGGAAGAAGGTGCGTTTGTTCAGATGGTATTGCGCATGCGGCGATGGAATATAGTCGGACACAGTGTTTGAGCCTCCCCGGTAATTAAAGCCGAGTGCTTGCTGATCAGCAAGCGGGAAGGCGAGGGGCAGTGAGAGACCAAGTGCGAACCTGCGGTCCATATTGTCCGACCTGCGCGGATTTTTCCGGGCAGTAATGGCTTTTACTGATGCCTGAGACTGGTTCAGCAGCGTGATTTGGCCTGATTGCTGTTTCATCGGTTGGTTGTTCAGCAGCAGGTCAGTTTCAATAGGTGGTGTTCCGTCTGTGATATCAGCGGGCAGGGATGGGAAGGTTTGAGTTTGCTGTGTAGAGTTTTCGGTATAGGCCGGGAGTTTGTTTTGATTGATTCTTTTATGTGCCGGAATAACAGGGATACCGATGTCTTCATCGGTTTTGGATGTTTCATCATCAACGGCAGCCTGTTCTTTGGCGGCAACGATTGCCTGGTCAGTGCGGGCGGCATCGGCATACGGCCTGTTGCTTTTTTTGCGTGCAGGCGTTTCTGCGGCATCGTGGGATGCCGGTCTGGCCGGAGTGATTCCGGTGTTCTCGGGCTGGCTGGTTGTTCCGGCAATATCACCGGCGTTACCTTTTCCGGAGTTCGCATTGGAGGCTCCGGGCGGGTATTGAACGGTTGGCAGTTTTGCAATGCCCGGCTGGTGCTGACCAGGGGCGTTGGGTGAATTTTCAACAGCAGTCAGTTCTTTGGCAGCGGTCTGGTTTCCGGAATTGTTCCGGTAAATGAACAAGGTTCCGGTTAGCAGGATGCCGGCGAGCATCCCGAAGATCCACCAGCGGCCATTGCCGCCGGATCCCGCACCGCGGGGCATTTCTTTGTCGAGCAGGGCCCTCATTTGTTCCCAGCCCTTTTCAGCCTCCATAGGTGGAGGAAGCTGCTGCATCTTTTCTGCCAAGTGTTGTTCGTATGGTTGTCTTTCGTTCATTACGTTACACTTGCAAGGTTTGTAAAAGTTTTTGTAATTGTTTGCGGGCCTCGCTCAGGTGCCATTTGCTGGTGCCTTCGCTGATTCCCAGTAATTCTCCTATTTCCCTGTGATTGTACCCTTCAATGATGTACAGGTTGAAAACCGTTCTGGTGGCGGGCGACAGCCTTTGCACCAGTTTCAGTAATTCTATGGCAGACATACGTTGTACAGCATCGTCCTCGATGGATGGCTCAGCAGCCTTTTCCAGTTCGATATCGCTGTAGAATTTCTCCCGCTGTCTCAGGAAGTCGATGGCGGAATTCACCATGATGGTCCTGATCCAGGTATAAAGCGAAGCGCGCTCCGCATTGAAGTTGTGAATATGCTTGTACACTTTTAGAAAACCATTGTGCAATACTTCGATGGCATCATCATGGTTGCGGGTATATC
>NZ_JBQCGW010000197.1:0-33686 GCF_051955275.1 Pseudobacter sp.
CCGTATATGGATATACGAATGGTGTTACAGGATTTGGTACAGGTGTTTACCTGAACCAACTGGGCTCTCCCGACCTCGACTGGCAAACTACCAAACAGATCAGCACCGGGCTGGACCTGGCTTTCCGGAACAACAAATTGCTGATTACCTTCAATGCCTTCCAGAAACAGACAGATCCCCTGGTAGTGGTTGCCCCGGCGCCCGCTTCCATCGGTGTTTCCAATTATGCCATCAATGCAGGGCAACTCACTATAAAAGGCCTGGAAGCCATCATTAAATATTCTCCGTTGATGAACCCTGCAAAAGGCATACAATGGACCCTGGGAGTTACCGGCAGCATTGCCAAAAGCCGATATGCCAACTTCAATTCCATCCTCGAAAAAGAGAATGAAAAAGGAAGGACCCTGACCGCCGAAACTCCTGTTAAAGACATCCCCGCTTATCTGAGAAGATACCTCGATGGCTACAGCCCAGATGATATCTGGGCAGTACGGTCACTGGGTATCGATCCTGCCAGCGGGAAGGAAATAATGATCAAGAAAGACGGGACCCATACATTGTATTATGATGTGGCTGACGAAACAGTGATCGGATCCGCTCAACCCAAAGTACAGGGTGTGATCTCTTCCAATCTCAATATCAAAAATTTCTCTGTTTCTATTTATCTGCGATATAGCCTCAAACAGGCCATATTCAACACAGCCATGTTCAACAAAGTGGAGAATATCACGCTCGATCAACTGTCTTTCAACCAGGATAAAAGGGCCCTGTATGAAAGATGGAAAAAACCCGGTGATGTAGCGATGTTCAGAAGTATCTACCTGAGCAGTATGGACGGCCAGTATAGCCTCGAATCCCCTCCTACCTCCAGGTTTATCCAGGAGGAGAATTATTTGTCAGGCGAATCCATTTCCATCGGATATGAAATGTCCGAATCCACCCTGCCCTGGTTGCATAAATTAAGGATCAGGACCCTTCGGATCAACGCCATTAGCAATGAGTTGTTCCGCCTCTCGAATATCACGGCAGAAAGAGGAACAGATTATCCTTTTGCCAAAACATATTCTTTAAGTCTGAATGTATTCTTTTAGAATTCAAACATGCCCAAAATGAACAAGATCAAAATAAGTTTGCTGGTCACAGGGTGTATTCTGGCACTGACTTCCTGCAACAAATACCTGGATGTTCAACCGGTGGATAAAATGATTGACCAGCAGGTATTCAGTTCGGCATCTTCCATACAAAAAGCGCTGAACGGCATCTATATCAAAATGGTTGCAGAAGAGTTGTATGGAGGCAATCTCACAGCCACAACAGTGGATGTAATGGCCCAGTATTACAACTTCCCCGGTGTTCACCGGTTTGCATCCGCTTCAAAATACAAATACACCGATGGATCCTTATTCCAAAAGGATATTTCCAATATCTGGGGCAGCGCCTTTACCCTGATCCTGAACATCAATCAATTTATAGCAGGTGTAAAAAATGTATCCACTTCAGTACTCACCACCCAGGAAAAAGAATGGATGCTCGGAGAAGCGTATGGATTGAGAGCGTATGTTGCTTTCGATATTTTCCGTTTGTTCGGTCCCGTTTACAGTACAGGTTCCACTACCGCTGTTCTGCCGTATCCGGAACTGCCCGAAACCAAACTGGGTGAACTGCTACCGCCAGCCAGATTCATGGATTTGCTGCTCCGGGATTGCTCCACTGCATTGGAATTGCTGCAACAAGACCCAATCATACAATTGGGTGTACAACCCTTCGACACGGAAGATATCTCGGCAAATTTTTTCAAGGCCAGGAACAGAAGGATGAATTATTATGCTGTAAAAACATTGCAGGCCAGGATACAGTTATATATGGGTGATAAGGAGAATGCCCTGAAAACAGCATTGGAGGTCATCAATATTGCATCTAATAAGTTCCCCTGGACACCGGAAACAGATACCAGAAGCAATATTTCCAATCCGGACAGGGTATTCTCCAGGGAAATCCTGTTCGGACCTGAAAACCCGCTTAGGAACCTACTCTTTCAATCCTATTTTGGAGCCAGTAATTACCTGCAATCCGGATCAGGAGATCCGAACAGCAATACGCTCCTGGCGCCTTTGGCCAGCAGGCTGAATGAGTTCTATGAAAACCAGGAAAACGACTTCAGACTGAGAAGCTCCTGGGCCATCGACAGAACAGCCAATTACAATTTCAAAGTATTCACCAAATTCACTCCGTTGACCGCCAGTAACGCCGGCGTATTTCCTGCATTCAGGAACATTCAGCCATTGATGAGGATATCAGAACTGTTCTATATAGCGGCAGAATGCACGCCAGATAAACAACAGGCCGCCACTTACCTCAACGAGGTGAGGTCCAACAGGGGAATACTGAACCCTTTGTCCGCAACAGATAATATCACCAATGAAATAACTAAAGAATACAGAAAAGAATTCTGGGGCGAAGGGCAACTGTTCTTTTATTATAAAAGGAACAACTTCGCTTCCATCCCTGCCGGTTCTTCGGCCAACAGTAATATAACTATGACCAGCGGCCTGTACATGATACCGTTACCACTATCAGAAACACAATACAGATGAGTAGTTACTGACTATAAAAAAAATTATGAAACAGTTCATACCTGGAATATTAGGGCTCCTGCTTTTGGGTGCATGCAGCAAAGAGAATGTGCAATTATTCAACTCAAAAGGAGATATCTATTTCAACAACCTGATAAAATCCGAAGATTATGAATCCTGGGATAAATACTTCGATACACTCAAATATTCTTTCGCAACCAAAGAACCGGCCTTTGTGCAGGATACCTTGGTGGTGAGCGTCAAAATCACCGGGAATACCACTTCAACACCGAGGGCATTCCAGCTCATCACTGACGAAGAGCATACCGATGCCATTGAAGGAAGGGATTTTAAATTGCCGGAGAACAATAATTATTTCATTCCCGGCGGTGCTGTAACCGCCGATTTCAAGGTCGTAATTTTCAAAACAAGTGCCATGGAAGAAAAGCCTTTATACCTGACATTAAGGCTGCTTCCCAATGAAAACTTCGACACACTATTCCTCCTCAGAAAAGAAAATGTATTGGATAGATCCGCACCGGCCATCAGGCTTAACCGCTTTGTGATCAGCATGAGCAATACCCTGAATGTACCCGCGTACTGGTCCGAAAATGAAAATTTCTTTGGGAAGTATTCATGGGAAAAATGGCTGATAGTGGCCCGGGTTCTGGACATAGAACCAGACTATGACCTGAGCGGTTTCCCCAGAGAGTCCTACAAGCGTTACGCTACCAGCACCCAACAGTATTTGAATAGTGAAGCAGCAAAAGGGAATATTATCAGGGAGCGGGATGGAAGCGTGATGATAATGGGACCGGACGTACAATAACAGAAGGGCTTCCGGGATGAATAACACGTAAACTGAAATTTCATGAAACACAAACAAAATAAACATATACCAATAATATTGTTGTCAGTGCTGTTCTTTTTTGCCTGCATGAAAGACAAAGGGAATTACGAATATCACGAAGTGGATGATCCGGTGATTGTAAAAGGAATCGATTCCGTATACCTGGTAGATGTGAATGAAGAAGCCCTTGTCATCGATCCTGAAATTACAACGCCGGATGGAAATCCGATTGACACATCCCTTTTCAGCTACCAGTGGAAGATCGACCAGGATTTATCGGGTGGCGAAGATTATGCCACCCTCTATCCCCTGTCTACTTCTCCCAGGCTCGAAATCAAGAAAGGGGAAGTGGCTGCCACCATTGCTGGAAACACCGTCAGAAATAATTTCATGGGAGCTTTTTCGGCCTTTTTCAGGGTCACCGATAAAAAAACAGGCTTGTCCAAAGACACTTATTTTAAATTCATTTTCGGCAGCATAAGCTCAAACGGATGGTTATTGCTTTGTGAACAACCTGATGGAAGCAGCCGGCTGGGAATGATATCTGCTATTTACAATGACAGTCTGATCAGTGATGTTTTGAAAACCACCCGTTCCGCATTTCCTACCACCGGTAAACCACGGTTTATTACTATTGACTATCAGTACCAGTTCACTCCCAATTCAGGGCCCCATCCATTTATCGGGACCTCCACCAATTTTGCACTTTTGGGACCGGACACACTGGAATACAGTCCACCCAGGTATGATCTCAGGAAAAACATTTCCGGTTTACCTGCCCAGGCCAATTTTTCCACAGCAAGGTTCTTTTCAAGTGGTTACCTGCACTACCTGTACAATGATGGCAGTATCTATTGGCTGGAAGAATATGACGGTAACCAGTTTAATGCCATCAACTCTTTCAACAATACAAAATTCAGGGCATCGGAACAGATGGCAATTTACTCCGGTCAGGGCGCCATCGTTTTCAATGAAGAAACCAAAACCTTTCTCCGCAGCCCCAATGCCGATTATTGCCTTGAACTGCCCGCCGGAACACTATTCAACTTCTCTACCAAACAGGAGTTACGGTATATCACGTTTGCAGACAACTTTAATGGTGGCGAGATATTCGCCATTCTCGATAGCACCACCAAAGTCAATCTGGCCCGTTTTTCCGGTACAGGATTACAAAGCTATTATAAAGAAATACTGGCGCCGGATATCGGTAAAGCCACTCAATTTGCTGTAGACGATGTGTACGGCTATGTTTTTTACAGTGTGAATGGCAAACTGTACCAGTACAATATGATAGAACAAAAGGCAAGACTGGTACAGGACTTTGGCAACAATAAGATCACCCTGATCAAAAATTTCACGAATTTGCAGGATCTGTCCGGACAATACTTCAACACCCTTGTAGTCTGCACTTACAATGAAGCCGATATCTCCTCAGGCTCGCTGGAGTTGTTCACCCCGCCCAATTTGAACGGCGATGTGGAATTAGTGAAATCAATAAAGAAAACCGGCAAGATCGTGGATGTAGCGCATAAATAGCCTGGCATTTTAATTCCCGTTCCATACAAAATCAAGTAATGAAAACAATAATTTATATTTCATTTTCACTGCTCTCTGTTCAACTGATGGCCCAATCCGTCACTGTCAAAGGATCGATCAGCAAGAACAATGATCCCATGATTTTACTGACAGTGCCTGTAGATGGCTTATACTTTGATGCCGCAGCCGACACCATCATGGCTGATGAGACAAGCCGCAGTTTTTCCGTACAACGCAAACTGGACAAACCAGGTTTCGCCTCAATCACTTATAAAGGGCTTACCAGTTACTTTTATATTGAACCAGGAAAAACGTACCAGTTCAATCCTGCAGACAATCAGAATGATATATTGAAACTTACAGGCAAAGACCAGGATGCCATCAGTTTTTTCAACCGGATCGCCAGCCGTGAAAAAACATGGAGGTTTGCAGCTGCGCTGGATACCATTTCCGCTGATCCCGCTGCCAGGATCAGGGCGGTTGATGAAGAAGTAAAACTTTTCAAAGACACGCTTGTCTTACTCAAACAACAGGGAAAAACAGACCAAAATCTCCATGATATTATCTTCGGTTACCTGGACCTGTACAGGACAAAAATACTGGCAACCAGCTACCAGTTCACACTGAATGAACGTTCGGAAAAACAGCCCCCTTTAAGTGCTGAAAACAAACAGAAAATTCTGAAAATATCAGGCAGCCTTTACGATCAGCTTCCTTCAAAGCCGGCCTGGGCAAAATATCCCGACTTTTCCGACCTGATGTATTATGTTTACGCTTACAGCCGGATGACCGACACCGCCAGGGCAGCCGTTTCCTCACAGCCCGCCAACACAAAGGAAGCAGCCATTCAAAGCAGGAACAAGGTCTTCGACAGGTATTTCAAGGGAGAAGCAAATCAAATGGCATATGCCAGCGATATTTATCAGTATGCAGTAAACATTCCGCCTCCCGAAGAAATCATTGCGTCATTCACCGCATTCAAAGAAAAATTCCCTCATAGCAAACTGTCTCCCTGGCTGGAACCATCGATAGCGAAAGTGAAAACCTATTATCAAAATGTAGCCAACAACAACAATGTAAAATACCTGGATAATTACCAGGACATCTCCACTTTCGAACAACTCAGGGAAAAGCTCAAAGGCAGGATCACCTATATCGATATATGGGCCACCTGGTGTGGTTACTGCGTTGAGGAATTCAAGTATGCGCCTCTCGTACACCCGGCATTTAAAAAGATGAATGTGGAAACCCTTTATCTGTCCCTGGACGTTGACAATGCCAATGAAAACTGGTTAAAGATGGTAAAAGGGATGAATATGGGAGGAGTGAACATAAGAGCCGGCAGTGCGCTGGCTAAAGACATGAGCAATGTGATTCCCAATTTCGAGGGCATCCCCAGATACATCATCATTGGCAGGAACGGAGAAGTACTGGAATGGGATGCGCTCCGCCCCAGTGCAGGAAAAGCATTGATTGCACAACTGGAAAAATATACAAAGGGATCATGAAAAGACTATTCCCTTAACGTGTTTGGTCAGCCCCATTTATTTTTTGCTGTGCCCAGTCGCCCGCGTCCCCGCGAGTGACTTCTATTGGCTCGCCTCTGGCGAGCACCGTGTCGCCGGAGGCGACGAAATATCCGTCACTCGCGGGGACGCGAGCGGCTGCTCCCCGAGTAAAAGCTATACCTCCTTTTTAGCGGGTCCTTGTTTTTTCTTTCCGTAAAGAAAGCGTATAAATTCACTTTTCCATTTCGGAAAGCTGATTGCTTTACTATTGAAAGCGCCATACAGGTCAATAAAATAAAAAAAGTGTATCAGATCCCTAAGAGACACACTCATTTTATGCCCGTGCTTGTGTAGATTGCTGTATCATTTGATCAAACAGAACAGACGTCATGCAGCCGGTCCCCAAACTTCAACTGGAAAACGTATCCGTAAAACTCGGCGCCCAACCTGTATTGGAAGGCATCCAACTCAGTATCCATCACGGAGAGCAATATGCGCTTATTGGCGATTCAGGCAGCGGCAAGACCGTTCTCGCCAGAACCCTCGCCGGGCATCATTTCTACAGCGGACATATCCATGCTTCTTTCGGTACGCTGGAAACTTTCCATCAGCGGATCGTACTGGTGGAGCAGCAACATAAGTTCAAGGCCAAGAGCAATACCAGTGACCTTTATTACCAGCAACGATACAATTCCTTCGATGCAGAAGACACCATCACAGCCGCAGAAGCGCTGGGCGCAGACCTGTCGCAGCCCGCAGTTAGCAGCCTGATCACCGCGCTGCAACTGGGTCCTGTACTGCAGGAGCCACTCATTCAATTGAGCAATGGCGAAAACAAACGTCTGCAACTGGCCATCGCATTGCTGCAAAAACCTGATTTTTTGATCCTTGATCATCCCTTCCTGGGACTCGATAAAGCCGGAAGGGCCATCCTCCAACAGATACTTGACAAGCTCAGTGAACAGGGAGTTTCCTTTCTGCTGATCACTACACCGCACGAGATCCCGGAATGTATCACACATGTGGCCACTCTGGAAAAAGGGCAATTGGTTGCTGTAGTAGAAAGAACAGCATACGTTCCACCAGCATCCCCGGAACCTGAAGTATTCTCCCCTCACCTGCTGCGGGCTTTGATCCGGCCAGTGGACGCAGAGTTTGAATATGCCATCCGCATGAAGGAGGTGAATGTGAGTTATGAAGAAAAACAGGTGCTGCGCAATATCAACTGGGAAGTACGCAAAGGCGAATGCTGGAGCGTGGCCGGCCCCAATGGCGCGGGCAAGTCCACCCTGCTCAGCCTGATCACCGGGGATAACCCCAGGGCTTATGCGAACCAGATCTGGTTATTCGACAAACGGCGCGGCACAGGAGAAAGCATCTGGGACATCAAGAAGAAGATCGGGTATGTGAGCCCGGAACTGCACCTGCATTTCGATCCTGCCGCCACCGCCTTTCAGGCGGTAGCCAGCGGCCTCTTCGATACCATCGGACTGTTCAGGCAACTGGATACAACCACCGAAGAACTGGTGATGCAATGGCTGCGCGTTTTTGAACTGGATAAAAAAGCGCACCGGTTGCTCAATATGCTCAGTGCCGGTGAACAAAGGCTGGCGCTGCTGGCCCGCGCACTGATCAAGAACCCGCCCCTGCTCATCCTGGACGAGCCCTGCCAGGGACTTGATGAGCTCATGATAGCACGTTTCCGGAACACAGTCAACGCCATCTGTCAGTTGTCAGGCGCCACGCTTCTTTATGTGAGCCATTACCAGGAAGAATGGCCGGCATGCATTAATAAACATTTAATGTTGAATAAGGGCGAAGCAAGCATTTCAGCCTGAGCGTTCTCTCGATTGTTTATTCATTCTCCCTATATTTACGACCATTACCTGCCTGCCTTATGTGGACAACTGCTGACGTATTTATAGCTGTATTATTCATCGCCTTCATTGTCTGGTATGGCCTCAGACATGGGACAAGCAATGATTCGAGGTCTTATTTTCTGGCTAACCGTTCGATGCCATGGTGGATCGTTGGGCTTTCACTTTTTGCCGCAAGCATTTCCACCACCACACTGATCGGGCAATCGGGAGATGCCTATACCACTGGTATTGCTGTTTACAATTACAACCTCGTGGGCGTAGTGGTGATGGTCTTCTTTGCTATATTTCTCTTTCCGCTTTATATGCGTTCCGGGATCTTCACCATTCCTGAGTTCCTTGAAAAAAGATTCGATAAGAGATCCCGTTATTATTTTTCTGCCATCTGTATCATAGGCAATATTTTCCTGGATGCTGCGGGCGCCCTCTATGCAGGTGCGCTCATCATCAAACTGATCTATCCTCCGGCCGATATACAACTGGTGATCTGGCTGTTCGCCATCCTGGTGGCAAGTTATACCATACCCGGCGGGCTTAGCGCTGTTATCAAAACTGAATTCATTCAGGCCATCATACTGATCATAAGTCCCTGCCTGCTTGCCTGGTTCTGTTATCGGCATGGAGGAACTGCCTTGCAACAACTCTTCAGCTCAGGCGACCGATTGGTAAAATTGATCCGGCCGGTAAGTGACAGTTCCACGCCCTGGCCCGGACTGATCCTGGGCATGCCCGTTCTCGGTATTTATTACTGGGCTAATAATCAAACCATGGTACAGCGCGTACTGAGTGCCAGAAGTGTGAATGAAGGAAGGCTGGGGCTTTTACTCACCGGGTTCCTGTCAATAGTAGTGATGCTGCTGATCACTTTTTCCGGCACCATGGCGAGAAGTATCTTTCCCGGTTTGCAAAATCCGGATACCATCTATCCCACCATGGTGATGAAATTACTGCCAGGATCCTTGCTCTTCATCGTATTATTGGTGCTGCTCTCTGCACTGATGTCTGCACTCGGCGCGATCCTCAATTCTACTGCTACCTTGTTTACCATCGATTTTTACAGCCGCTTCAACAAAAATGCTGATTCCCCGAAACAGGTGCTGGTGGGCAAATACACTTCTCTGATAGTGGTAATTCTGGCAGCGCTATGGGCACCACAGATCGGAAAATTCGGCTCTCTCTTAAAATATTACCAGGAAATGTTATCCTATTTGTCGCCACCCGTAGTGGCTATTTTCCTGCTCGGAATTTTCAACAAACGCGTCAATGGAAGAGGTGCTTTTACAGGATTGATGGCCGGTAGCATAGTGGCCGTTTTACTGCTTTTATACAAGCAGGCAGTTTTCGGCAACCTGCATTTTTTACTGGTTGTGCCTTTTGTATTGCTGTTCAGCATGCTGATCGTATATCTATCCAGCCTCACCAGCCCTGCTCCGCAAAAAGAGAAACTGGAAAATCTGCATTTTTCTTTCGCCGGCTTCCGGAAAGAAGTGCATGAAATGAAAAAGGGAAACTGGCGCCGTCATTATCTATTCTGGTCCGCTTTGCTTTTGCTGGCGGTAGCTTCCATCTGGATATTGCTGGGGTGAACATTATCAGTAATTCCGGGTAGTGATCTGACTGAGCGATTTCCGGTATTCGCTCGGTGTTTGCTTCTTCAACTTCCTGAACATTTTGTTGAAATTCGATAGATTATTGAAGCCACAGCGATAGCTGATCTCCGAAATAGTGAGCGTGGTTTCCAGCAACATTTTGGTTGCCTGTCCTATCCTTACCTCGTTGAGATACTCTACAAAACTCCGGCTGGTCCTCTTCTTGAACAGATGACTGAATGCGGATTCCGATAATTTTATCTGATCGGCCAGGCTTTTCAGCGAAATGTCCTGGTGATAGTTTTCTTCGATATATCGGCAGATCGCAGCTATCCTTCCGCTCTTCGATTCATCCCGTATTGTGTTCACATCATAAGAAGGACTGGCTAATGAGCGCTGCCCCGGAGAGGTGGCCAGCTCATACAACAAGGAGAAGAAATCCAGTCCTGTATTGAATCCGTGCGACTGGCTCAATTGAAACAAGCGGTCTTTGATCCTGTATTTGGTTTCCGGAGAAAAATCAAGGCCGCGGCTTGACCTCAGTAACATTTCCCGGATAGGTGTGAACATTTTTTTCATGAACAGCGGTGAGCTTACGATCGTATCCTCAAAATAAATGGTGATCACAGTGGTCTCATTAAAGGTGGGCGCCTTCCACAAATGCGGCAGGTTGGGACCAACCAGGATGATATCCAGATCAGCGAACGGCTCGATGGAATCACCTATGATCCGCTTCCCGCTTGTATTACAGACCATATTGATCTCATACTCGCTATGGATATGCAAGGGGTAATCGAATTTGGCCTGGCTGTGTCTGAACAAGGCAAACAGGTCATCTTCCTGCAAGGGAGTTGTTTCTCTGATAATAGTGGACATACTAAAATGGATACGGGTTATACAGGCAGCAAGTTACTGTTAAATTCATTTTACTCATAAAACCATCAGCTATCAACTGCGCATCATCATATTTGATTTATTTTCTTAACGAACTGGAATCCAGCAGATACCACTATTTGATCACATCTCCATACAAAATGCATGCTCAGAATTCACCAAGCAATCAACAGAATAGTATCAGTTATCGAACCAGTCAACACCTATTTTTGATCAAATTTTTCGAAACGACAATGATGAGAACAAATATTCCTGGATTATTGCTCCTGTTTTTTGTTCCTTATTTTGTAAATGCTAACGACAACTTGCCTGGATTTACGAAAAGGAATAACCCTGCTATAGAAGTGCGGGTTCAGCAACTCCTGAAAAAAATGACTCTGGAGGAGAAGATCGGCCAGATGACACAGATCAATATCGATGTCATTGGTAAGGGCGATAATATTTATTCCAGTTATCTGCCTTTCCAGTTCGATGAAAAAATGGTAGAACTGATACTCGGAAAATACAAAGTAGGTTCCATTCTCAATACTGCTGCCGTTACAGCCATGACCAGGGCCGACTGGGAAAGGATCATCATCCACCTGCAGAAAAAAGCAATTGCAACCACCGGCATTCCCCTCATTTATGGTGTGGATGAGATCCACGGCGCTACCTATACGCAGGATGCTACCCTGATGCCACAGTCCGTGAACATGGGCGCCACCTTCAACAGGGACCTGGTCTATGAAAGCGCTAAAGTCTGCGCCTATGAAACCAAAGCCAGTAACGTGCCCTGGAATTTTTCGCCGGTGCTTGACCTGGGCCGCGATCCACGCTGGCCCAGACAATGGGAAACCTATGGCGAAGATGCATACCTGGTGGGAGAAATGGGAAAACAGATGATCCTGGGCTACCAGGGTAACAGCAAAATGATCGGGAAGGACCAGGTAGCCGCCTGCCTCAAACATTATCTCGGTTATGGTGTGCCGTATTCCGGTAAGGACCGCACCCCTGCGATCATTTCTGAACAGGAACTGCGCGAAAAGCATTTTGCTCCTTTTGCGGAATCCATCCGTGCAGGTGCGTTAACCGTAATGGTGAACTCCGGTCTGATCAATGGTTATCCCGTGCATGCCAATAAAAAACTGATCACCGGCTGGTTGAAAAACGGTCTCAACTGGGATGGCGTGGTGGTTACCGACTGGGCCGACATCAACAATATCTGGCAAAGGGACAAGATAGTGGCCGATCAGAAAGAAGCGATCCTGCTGGCCATCAATGCAGGCATAGATATGGCGATGGTTCCTTATGATTGTTCCTATTGTGATCTGCTGCTGGAACTGGTTAAAGAAGGTAAAGTATCCATGCAACGTATCGATGATGCAGTGGCCAGGATACTGCGGCTGAAACTCAGGCTCAACCTGTTTGACAGACCTTACTGGCCAGCCTCCGACTATCCGGATTTCGGCAGCGCCGCATTCACCGGAACATCTTATGCAGCCGCTGCAGAAAGCATCACCCTGCTGAAGAACAGCAATGGCATTCTCCCACTGAGAAAGAACGCCAGGATACTGGTGACTGGTCCCAATGCCAACTCCATGCGTGTATTGAACGGTGGATGGTCGTACTCCTGGCAAGGCAACAAAGTGGATTCACTGATGCCGCAGGGTGTAACCATATTGAAGGCCATGCAAAGCAAATTCGGAAAAGAGCATATCAGCTATGAGCCTGGCGTTACTTACAATATGGAAGGAAAATACTGGGAAGAAAATAAACCCGATATCGAAGCCGTAGTAAAAGCCGCCGCCAGTGTTGATTATATTGTACTATGCATCGGAGAGAATTCCTATGCGGAAACCCCGGGCAACCTCGATGATCTTCACCTTTCAACCAACCAGCAGGAACTCGCCCGCGCACTCGCCAGTACCGGAAAACCATTGATCCTTGTGCTGAACGAAGGCAGGCCGCGTATCATTTCAGGGATCGAGCCACTGGCCACTGCCATAGTACAGACCTATCTGCCCGGTTCGCAAGGCGGTCTTGCCCTGGCAGATATCCTTTCCGGAGAAGTGAATCCAAGTGGCAAACTCCCCTACACCTATCCGAAACATCCCAACTCACTGACCACCTACGATCATAAACCTTCGGAAAGTGTAGACAGGATGCCGGGCGTATACGATTACGACGCGGTGCTCTCCGTTCAATGGGCATTCGGCTATGGCCTCAGCTATACAAGTTTCAATTATAGCAACCTGGTTATCAGTAAACCGGTGTTTGGCGCAAACGATATATTACGGGTAAGCGTTGACGTTATGAACACAGGAAGCCATGCCGGCAAAGAGGCTGTACTGCTTTTCATCAATGACCAGGTAGCCAGTCTTACCCCGGATGTAAGACGGCTGAGGCGTTTCGACAAGATCTCCCTGGCTCCCGGAGAAAAGAAAACCGTGAGTTTTACCATACCTGCGCGTGACCTGGCATTCATCAACCAGCAGAACCGGCCCGTGATCGAA
Source organism: Pseudobacter sp. (assembly GCF_051955275.1). Lineage (NCBI taxonomy): Bacteria > Pseudomonadati > Bacteroidota > Chitinophagia > Chitinophagales > Chitinophagaceae > Pseudobacter > Pseudobacter sp. The sequence continues at coordinate 13,320 of NZ_JBQCGW010000197.1, forward strand.
AAAGGAGATTTCACCATCCAGGTGGGAACGCTGGCCAGCACCATAAAATGTAAAGAAACCCTCGAATTCAAACCCTAATAATCTCCATCTAACATGCTTGCAAAACACATCAGGTACTGCTGTGTCAGTACCATCCTTTTGCTGCTGCTATTCCTGATGCAGCCGGCACAAGCCCAGGATAACATAGTAAAAGGGACAGTAACAACAAAAACCGGCGAGCCGCTCTCTGGTGGTACAGTTACCGTAAAAAGCACCGGACGCGGCACCAATACAGATGCAACAGGGAAATTTTCGCTGCAGGCAAAACCTTCGGATACCCTGGTGTTCACTTTTGTGGGTTACCAGACCCGGGAAGTGCTGGTGACCGGTAAAGAACTTCAGATAGTGCTTGAAGAAGCTGCCACCAGCCTCAATGATGTAGTGGTGATCGGTTATGGCAGCGTTAAAAAATCTGACCTCACCGGTTCTGTGGCCACTGTAAAAATGGATAAGCTGAAAGACATTCCGGCCAACTCAGTAGAGAACCTTTTACAGGGCCGTTCCGCGGGCCTGCATATCACCAGCAATTCGCAGGACCCCAACTCAGGCACTACAGTAAGGATCCGCGGCGGCAGCTCCTTGCGCGGCTCCAATGCGCCGCTGCTGGTGGTGAACGGCTTTCCCATCGGAGATGCCAGTAACCTGAAACAGATTAACCCTGCTGACATAGTATCCGTTGAAATACTGAAAGATGCTTCTGCCTCTTCCATTTACGGATCCAGAGGCGCTAATGGCGTGATGCTGATTACCACCCGTACGGCTAAAAAAGGAGTCACCATGGTGAACCTCCGCCAGCAGACCACTATTTCCTCTTTCGGATCGGAGATCATCCAGTGGAAAAATCCCGCCCTGATGGCGCAGATCGACAATGAAGCCAAGATCAATGGTAACCTCACCCCGCTGTACGTAGGAGCCGAAGGCGCTACCGGTATCTACTACCCTTCCGTTACAGAAATACAGAGCGGCGCCTGGCCCCATTTTACAGACTGGTCAAAAATAACTTTCCGCGACCGCCCTGTATCTAACATGACAACCTTCTCGGTGAACAGCGCCAATGAAAAAACATCCTTCAATCTCAGCGGCAACTTCACCAATCAACAGGGCGTATTTGTAAAGGACGGATTCCGGAAAGGGATTCTCAGTCTTCATCTCAAACATGCCATCAGTGACAAGATCAGCATCAGCTCTATCAACAATTTTTCAAAAGACCAAAGGATCAACAATAGTAACCTGGCTTACTGGCGCAATCCGCTCTGGCCCGTCTTCAATAACGATGGCAGCTATTTCCTGAATGGCAATATGGATTATGATCATCCTGTTGCCTGGACCGATCGCCGGAAGAATGAAACGAACGCCACGGATTTCATCAATTCCTTTATTGGCGATTACCAGATAACAAAGGAATTGAACTTCAAAACCACACTTAACTACAAATACGGAGCGTATATATCTGACAGGTATGATCCGGACCTCTATACCGAGAACGGCACCAATAACAAAGGCGCTGCTTATCTCGATAACTGGACGGAGAATAATTATGCCATCGAATCCTATCTTACTTACAACAAAAAGATCGGCCAGCATCACAGGATCACGGCAATGGCAGGAACTTCTTACCAGTACACCCAATCCCGTACGTCCAACCTGGAATCATTCAATTTCAAGAACGGCAGTTTAGGCAATGAGAATATGGGGTCCGGCGATCCCGGCCTCAACAGGCATTTCAATGGCAAGGTGGTGACCAGCCTTATGTCTTATATGGGAAGGGTCAATTATACGCTGAACGACAAATACCTCTTCACGCTTACTGCCCGCACAGACGGGTCCTCCAAATTCGGCGCCAATAACAAATGGGCAGCCTTCCCTTCCGGCGCTGTCAGTTGGAAAGCACATGAAGAAGACTTCATCCGCGATCTCAACATCTTTGATGAACTGAAGTTCCGGGCATCATACGGTATTTCCGGTAACCAGGGTATCTCTCCCTACCAGACCCTGAGCCGTTATGGTATCGAGAATTTTTACAGCGATGGCCGCTGGAATACTGCCATCGGACCAGGTTTTGTGATCGGTTACGTAGGAGTGGGCGGCCGTTACAAGGAATGGGGTGGCATACCCAACAAAGACCTCAAATGGGAAACCACCAGTCAGTATAATTTTGGACTGGACCTGGCATTCCTGAACAACAAACTGCGCCTCACAGCCGACTATTACGAAAAAAGAACCAAAGATCTGCTGCGCGAAAGATTCCTGCCGCTCAGTTCCAGCTACGATAAAATATGGGTGAATGATGGCGAGATCACCAATAAGGGTTTCGAGATCACAGTTGATGGTACAATGGTAGACACACGCGACTGGGGGTTCAGCGGAACCTTTATCTTTTCAAGGAACCGGAACAAAGTGGTGAGCCTCGGCAATGCGGTAAGCGCGGGCCTGAGCACGGATCACCTCTCCGGTTTTCAATATGAATATTTTGGAAGCGGGATCGGTTCTTTCCGGGAAACCTCTCCCAATATTCTCGCGGTAGGATTGCCGGTGAACGTTTTCTACGGCTATCGCGTGGACGGGATCCTGCAGTCAGCAAAACAAGGCGCTGCCGCCGGTCTGACCGGACCTGAAGCGGAAGCCGGTGAATACAGGTATCTCGATCTGAATAAGGACGGTGTTTTCAACACCAATGACCGTACCATTATCGGTGATCCTAATCCCGATTTCCTGCTTAGCCTTAACCTCAGCGCCCGGTACAAGAAATTTGATGCAAGCATATTCCTGAATGGTGTGTTCGGTCATGATGTTTTATGGTCCGGCATGGACAATTCCGCTCAGTATGCACCGCTCCGCTGGACGCCCGATAACCCCACCAATGATTATCCGAAAGCGCGGCAGGGAAGATATTATTATCTCAACGACTGGTTCATAAAGGATGGTTCATTCCTTCGCATTCAGAATGTCAACATTGGCTACAACTTTGAGCCGAAGGTAAAATGGCTGAAGAACCTGCGTCTCTTCATCAATGCAGAAAACCTGTACACGTTCACGAAGTTTGAAGGGTATGATCCCGAAGTGGGGCTCGATGGCCGTTATGGCGGCGGTTATCCCAGGCTCAGAAAATTCACATTTGGCCTCGATGTCAATTTCTAAATCCACGAACATGAAATCAACGATCCATTCCATCATAATAAGCTGCCTGCTCCTTACCACCTCCTGCAGCGTGGACGAAGAGTCATACGGTTTTTATTCAGAAGACAATTTCTACAGAACTGAAGATGACGCACTCTCGGCATTGTATTATGCCTACAATTCTTTTACTTTCAATGAATATGCACGCGCCATTTTTTACATCAATGAACTGGCCACTGAAACAGTGGATGTAAAAGGCGAAGAAGGCTTCGGTTCACAGGAGATCAATAACTGGAATTACACCCTTTTCAGGCAGAACGAACAACTGGAACTTTTTTACAAGTACAGTTATATCGCCGTGAACAGGGCCAATGCCATCCTGGAAAATCTGCCCGGCAGCAAAATCGAAACATCGGTTAAAAACAGGATCATGGGAGAAGCCCGTTTCCTTCGCGCCTGGAATTACTATCACCTGGCCCAGGTATTCGGACTGGTGCCATTGCAGACAGAAATGATCAAAACCGCATCTCAGACTACCCCCATGATGGTGCGCAACATGGATGAACTGTACAACTTCATCATTGCAGACTGTACCGAAGCGGAAAAATTGCTGAACGTTCAGCGGTCTGCCGGCCGTGCAGACAAGGTAGCTGCACAGTCATTGCTGGCGAAAGCATATTTATCGATCGCCTCTTCCAAAGAAAGCAATGTGCGCCATTACAAGGATATGAGCCGCAGTGTGCAACAGATGTACGACAGCGCTTCCTACTGGAGCCGTAAAGTATTATACGATCAGTCACAATATGCCATGGATGACAACCTGCGTAATATCTATGATGTGAACAAACCCAACGGTCCGGAACATATCTTCCTCCTGTCAATGGACCGTACCGGCATCTCTGAAGGAAATTTCTCTTCTATCGATAAGATGTTCATCCCCTACAATGATGGCGGCAGCCTCTGGTTCACCAACAACGATGGTACCTATACACGCGCTACCAACCAGGGCTGGGGCGTTTTCCGCACCACGGATCTGTTTGCCAACAGTTTTGCACCGGCTGATAAAAGAAAGACAGAACTGATGGCCCGCAGGTTCTATACGCGCGCTGATGGCACAGCGTGGAAGGATAATGATTATTTCCTCACCAGGAAATACATCGACCCTGATTTCTCCGGTGTAAAATCCAGTGTGAAACCTTTCCTCATCCGTTTTTCGGATATCGCGCTGACCTTTGCTGAAGCTCAGGGGCCTACCGTTGAAGGTTATACCTGGCTCAACAAGATCCGTCATCGCGCCAACCTGGGAGATGCTCCTGAAAGCATGTCTGCATCAGCATTCCGGGACTTTGTGATCCAGGAGCGGGCATTTGAGCTGGCCTTCGAAGGTAAACGACTGCACGATCTGCGCCGCAAGGCTATCGTTACCGCCAAAGACCCTCGTGCACTGGCTTCAGGAATACCGGAAGAGCAGGCTGCGTTTTATCCCATTCCGCAAAAAGAAATTGATCTCAACCCAAACATCCCTAAACAATAAGCCTTATGATAAAGATTGCAAGAACGGTTGTTTACCTGCTGCTGGCTGTAACCGCCATCTCCTGTAAGAAGGATATGATGAAGGACATCGATGAAGGTGGATGGAATCACGAGAGAAGCATCATCAATATCAGTGTAGAACACCAGGTGGGACTGGCCACCGTTAAGCGAGATGAAAACAACAATGGCCTGGTAAGCTTTATGTTCAATGTGAACAGCGGCGACATTTCCAAAGTGACCATCAAGTCACTGGAACTGTCGGTTGGCGCCAGTTCCGACATGAAACCCGGCGACCAGCTGAATTTCGATAACCCGGATCGTACTGCACAGATAAAAGTACGCTCCGCAACTGGACAGGAAAGAATATGGACGCTGTCTTTCATACCCTTTACCGATGAACTGATCGGCACCTGGGCAATCAGCAAACTATCAGTATACGGCGGCGCCTGGCCGGAATATGGCGGTGCTGCTGCATTTGACGATATCGCTGCGCGTGACTGGAACTGGAAACAGGATGGAACAGGGCCGGTTGCGGAATACGACAATACACTCACGTTTACACTCGAAGGCATCACCGAAACAGGCGACTCCTACGGCAAATGTTTCAATGATGCCGGCCCCGACGGGAAATATGCCGGTTTCATTTTTATTGATGATCCTGATGGAGCGAGAAACGAGATCGATGTGAATGGCCATTACCGCCAGATCCCGGCAGGTGAAAGCAGTTGGAAGCGAAACTCCGCACAAGGTACCATCACCTTCACCTCCGCCAGTAACAAAGTGACCACAGGCCGCTTCGTAGGTGCAGGTTCTGAAGGCTTACCCGGAGGCTTAACCGTAACGGTTGCCGATCATGCTTTCAGCTTTGATCGCGAGTTCTCCTACGTATGGATCGATATTTACAAAGACCGGGAAAAGCTGGTGGAGAACACCCGGAAATACTGGATACAGGTAAGAAAGATCAACTAATGTTCCTTCATTCTATTGACCCACTCATTAGCAAATAAAATATGAAAACAATGTTTCTCTGCTTTATAACGCTTGTCTGCTCGATGCTGTCTTTCTGCACACGCACCACAGTGAAGCTGACAAATATCAATGATGACCTGGTGATCACAAAGCAGGTATCGAAAGCCTCTCCCTTTGTTGGCATCGGGCCGCAATGGGGAGGATATGATAATGTACAAAAATGGACGGGCAATGCCTCTTTGAGCGAAAATGACTGGAACACCCTTTTCAAGCGGGTGGATTTCCTGCGTCCCGGACTGGTACGCATCATGACGGCGCCGGGCTGGAATTATATGGTCAACGGCCAGTATGATCCTGCCAAAAGCGAAGGCGTATTGTTTAAAATACTGGACTACTGCGAGGCAAAAGGTATTTCAGTGATGTATGGCGAATGGGGCGAGCAGCCCGTTAACAATGATGCGAACAAGGACTGGCTCAAAGCATCCGTGAACTTTCTCGATCACCTGCTGAATGTCCGCGGTTATACCTGCATCAAATACCTGAACATGCTCAATGAACCGGCAGGCAGCTGGTCTTCCATCGCGGGGGATTATAATCTCTGGCAAAAACATTACGTTGAAATATTCAGACTGCTCGAAGAAAAAGGATTGCAGAACAAAGTAACGGTCATTGCACCCGACGTGGCCATCTGGAACGATACCAGTCTCCTGCCCTGGCTAACGAATGCTACTGCATTTTTCGGTAATAAGATCGGGGCATATGATATTCACAGTTATCCGTCAGACGACCAGGTGAAAGGCGGCAGTTACCGTGCCGTGCTGGAAGCCTACCGCGATGTTGTTCCTGCCGGAAAGGATATGATCATGGGAGAACTCGGCTTTAAATATGATGTAAATTCTCCATTGGGCAAGCAGAACACAGAGCGCATCAAAGCCGATGCTTTTGCATCGGACGATTCCAATATGATGATCTATGATGCCTTCTATGGAGTGGATGTGGCCGATGCTGTTCTCCAGAATCTCGATGCCGGCTACAATGGCGTCATCCTCTGGAATATGGACGATGCCATGTACGACGATGGCAATGACAAACTGAAAAGATGGGGATTCTGGAATATCCTGGGTGAAGAGAAGTTTGGCAGCAAGGCCGATGAAGCGCTCAGGCCCTGGTTCTATCCATTGTCCTTATTAAGCCGCTACATTCCGCAGGGAGCTACTATCTATAAAGTGACCGTGCCCGGAAAGAAAGGATTGCAGGCGATCGTGGCGATGAAAAACGGGAAATATACCATCGCTGTCACCAACTCTCATACCGTGTCATACAACCTGAAACTGAAAATGGAAGATGGCATCAGCTTGTCTGACGCACGCATTTACAAATACATTGCCGGTGAAGGAGCTGCTTTCTCAGGAAAAGTGAATGAAGATGGATTTCCATTACCGGAAAGCATACAAACGGTAGACCTTAGTGGTGGAAAGCATTTCCCCTTATCTGCGGCTGCAAAATCCGTGACCGTTATCACAAATATTGATTAAGATCAAAATAGAGGCAGGTCAATAAGAGACCTGCTTCTGTTTTTTACAAAAACCTTATTGTCGTTCACATACTCAAAACAACCTTTTTGCACAGCTTCTGACGGCCTTACTTCATGTATTTTTTAAATTGCGCCAATCCCAACCCTCAATAAAACCAAATAGCTATGTCACAAACACCCAAACTTCTTATCCGGACGCATCCTCTGTTCTTATTCAATCAATAACAGTCCGGCACTTACTCCAACTTTCTTTATTTCATACTGGCATCTACATTGACTGAACATCTGCCATCCGGCAGAATCGGCTTTGTGCATGCCTTAAAAACCGTTCATTCATGAAAAATTTTACCCGGATCCTGGCAGTATTGCTGTTGTTGGTCACAACAGGCAAACTGCGCGCACAAGTTGTATTTTATGAAAGCTTCGACAACATTTCCGGCCCTACAAGCGGAGGGCCAGGCACCTACACCTTTCCTGCAGGTTGGCTGCTCAGGAATACAGACAACAGAACACTTAACTCATCTGCATTATCTTACCCTGTCAACAATGCATGGATAAGAAGAGAAAATTTCAAAGACAACGTCAATGATTCATGTGCCATGAGTTGTTCCTGGTATTCTCCTGCCGGTGCAGCCAATGACTGGATGTGGACGCCGGCCATCACAATTCCCTCCGGTATGCAACTGAGCTGGAGAGCCCGCTCTATGGATGCAAGCAATCTGGAGAGTTATGAAGTCCGCATTATGTCAGGTCCCACCGCGCCCACAGGCGGTACAGGCTCCATCGGCAACCAGATCACTAATTCCACAGTATTGTATTCAACCACTTCAGAAACTGCCACCTGGACGAAACGAACGGTTCCCCTTACTGCTTATTCCGGCCAGACAGTTTACATCGGTTTCAGGAATAACAGCAATGGCAGGTTCATCCTGATGGTGGATGATGTGAAAGTGGCTCCGCCAGAGCCTCTTTCCGCCAGTATCAAAACGCAAAACAACGTTTCCTGTAACGGAGGAAGCAATGGCTACGTAACAGTAGAAGCAACAGGCGGTGTTATGCCCTACACTTACCAATGGGCTCACGGAGTCAACAATTCAACTGCATTAGGATTACCTGCCGGTAAGTATACCGTAACTGTTACAGATAATGCAGGAGCCACCACCACCGTGGAAGCAGACATTACAGAACCTGCTGCGCTCACCGCCAGTATCGATGCAACACAAATGGCCTGCAATGGGACCCCTACCGGTTCCGCCACCGTAACCGTTTCAGGAGGTACCGCGCCTTACTATTATGCATGGTCGCCTTTAGGCGGTATTGCCGCTACAGCCACCGGCCTTGCCCCCAATACATACACCGTTGATTATTATGACAATCATGGCTGTATGGGGTCAAAACAAGTGACGATCACTGCTGTCAGTTCACCCGTGATCACTGGCATCACTGTTCCGGACAACGGTACTTACTCCAGTGGAAAACTATTGACATTCGTGGTGCAATTCGATAAAGCAGTTACCGTTTCCAACGGCGCGCCTTCCATTGCGCTCAACCTGGAATCAGGCAACAAAGCGCTGACCTATACATCCGGAAGCGGAACAACGGAGCTCAGTTTCACGTATACTGTTACGGGAACTGACCTGGATATCAATGGCATCGGAATAGCAAACAGCATTTCCCTGAATGGCAGCAACATCAGGAACGGAGGTTGCAATGCTGCCAATACATTCACTGTACCGGATCTCTCCAATATTATTATCCAGCACGCCCAGCCGCAAACGCTCAGCTTCGCTCAGCCGGACCCTGTAACCTACGGTGAGGAAGACTTTGCACTGAACGCCAGCACCAATTCATTGCTGCCGCTCACCATCACCAGCAGCAATCATGATGTGGCTACTATCGTGGACGGGAAAATACATATCACTGGCGCAGGTAGCACCACCATTACAGTTTCACAAGCTGGTAACGATGAATGGCTGCCACATACAGGCATTCAGCATACCCTGATAGTGAACAAAGCAGCGCAGGTGATCACGTGGACACAAACACTGCAAGCCGGTTGTAACGGAAGCAGTACCATCAGTCTTGCCGCTACTTCCAACAGCGGACTGGACATCACTTACGAGAGCAGCAATACAGGCATCGCCAGCATCAATAACAATACACTCACCGTACATACACCGGGTAGCGCCACCATCACGGCTTCACAGCCCGGCAGCGATAATTACCTGCCTGCTACCAGTGTGCAATTACCGCTCACTGCCGCATTGCCATCAACATTCATTGTAAAACGCTGGTCCGATCTCCTGATCTTCGACAACAGCAGTGAACAATATAAAGCATGGCAGTGGTACAGGAATGGTGATATCATCCCCGGCGCTACACAGCAATTCTATCAGACAACGCAGCCCAGCGGCAACTACCATGTGGTAGCCACTACCGTAGGCGGACAAACGCTGCAAACCTGCGCATACACATTTACTTCCACAGTTGTAAACAAGTTGAGGATTTACCCTAATCCTGTTAAGGCAGGCCAGCAGATCACTGTTGTGGCAGACTATACGGAGCAGGAATTACAGGGAGCTAAACTGGTAGTAACAACCCTGCAGGGCACCACCTTCCACACCCTCCTGAACGTGAAAACGCTGAACACCATCACAATGCCTAATCAGGGACTCTATGTGATGCGCCTCGTATTTGCCAATGGAACATCGGCAGCAGTAACAGCAATGGTAAAAGAATAATAAAAACTAAAAAGAAAGGATATGTACATCATTTCAAAAAAGATCAGGACCACCATCGGTTTATTATTCATCGGCGCTGCATCCATGGCTCAAACGCATGAATTCGGATTTGCTGCGGGAGCAGGTTATGGCGGCCTCCAATACAAAGTAAAGGGAGAAGAAAGCAAACTGAAACCTACTGTAAATTTCGGATTATCCTATACCTGGCTCTGCAAAGCCGGCTGGGGATTGCATACCGGCATCCAGCTTGGTTTCATGCGCACAGAAACAGGCCTTCCCGGAAACACCATGTATATCAGCAATGCAGTGGACAGTGAGAACGAGGGATTTGAATTCCGTGTGCAACAAAAGGATTATGCCGAAAAACAAAAGGTATATACCCTCGATATACCACTGATGCTGCAATGGCAGACCAACAGCAAGTCGACAACTGAATTCTATGCACGCGCCGGTGGAAAATTCTCAGTGCCGGTGAAGCGCAGCTTCGATGCTACGGCGGCCGGGATCACCACAACCGGCTACTACCCTTCTTACAATGTAGAACTGGCCAATCTTCCGCAATTTGGTTTTGGCACAAAGCAGAACTGGAAATATGAAGGTGATTTCGATCTCAAAACTTCCATTGCACTGGCAGCAGAAGCAGGTGTTAAATTCCGCATCGGTAAGAACAGAAGCCTCTATACCGGCGCTTACCTGGATTACGGCCTCACGGATATGAGGAAACAGAACGATAACAACTCCTTATTCCAATACAGCGCCAGCGGCTTTGACAATACCGGCGCCAGCAGCCTGCTCAACCGTCCGGAAGTTGACGGAAAGATCAGGATGATCAATTATGGCATCAGATTGCAATACGCATTCGGCCTCAACTGCAAAAAGTAAAATACAGATACAGGATTTTATGGCCGCCCCATTACAGGGCGGCTTTTTTTTGCCGCTGCCAACTTACAGCTGAACGATCCTATCAATATTTATTTCCTGCAGGAAGTACTGATCATGTGATACCACCAGTAAACTCCCCTGGTATTCATTGATAGCTGCGGTGAGAATTTCTATATTCTGAATATCCAGGTTATTGGTGGGCTCATCCAATACGATCAGGTCAGGCGATTGCCTGCTGATGGAAAGGCAACAGAGCATGAGCCGCATTTTTTCTCCCCCGCTGAGCGAGGCACAGGGCTTATTCCAGAACACCTGCGTAAAGAGGAACCTGTTCAACCTGATCCCGATCTCATGTTCCTGCAGACCGGCATTATTGAATTGTACCGCCTGCTCAAACACGCTGAGTGTATCGTTGATGAGTGAATAATCCTGATCGATGTACATCGTTCTTTCCATGGCCCGGTAAACTGTGCCAGATGAAGGTTCCAGCTGTCCCAGGATCAGTTTCAGCATGGTGGTTTTACCGGAACCGTTAGGCCCTGCAAGCGCGATGCGCTCACCGCTGGTAAACTGCAGGCTTAACGGTTGCGCCCAGAGCTCTGTGTCATTGTATTTGATATTGACCTCCTTTGCCGTGAACAGGATCTTACCCTTATGCAATTGTGAAGGATCGAAGCCGATTTTCATCCTGTCTTTATCCGGTAATTCTTTCCGCAGCTCATTCAGCTCGCGGGAGACATTTCCTGTTTTTTCAGCATGAACGGATTTCAGTTTTGCCGTACTCTTTTCTGCCTTGTTGCGCAAGGTATTCATGGAAATAGTGGGCAGTCCTGCCTTTTCCTGTTTCTTTTTTCCGCGGGCATCCAGTTTCTGTTGCCGCTCGATGCTGTCGCGCTCCACTTCTTTCGCTTTGCGCAAAGCTTTCTCTTTACTTTTTACATCCTGGGCCAGTGCCTGGGTTTCAAGCTTTTTTTGTTCCAGGTAGAAATCATAATTGCCACCATATTGGGTGATGCCTGACTTGCTGAGCTCAAAAACTGTATCGATAAGGTTCAGCAGGGTCCTGTCGTGGCTCACCACCAGGATAGTACTGCTGCTTTTTTGCAGCAACTCATACAATTGCTGTCTGGCGTCCGCATCCAGGTGATTACTGGGCTCATCCAATAAGATGATGCCAGGATCATGAATGGCGATGCCTGCAAGGAACAGCTTTGTTTTCTGTCCACCGCTGAGTGTTCGCAATAACTGATCGAACTCAACCTGCCCCAGGCCCCAGGATGCGAGTGCTTCGCGGGCGCGCTCTTCGACAGTCCAGTCATCATCCAGCAGCCGCATATTCTCTTCACTCACTTCTCCTGCCAGGATGGCTTGCAGGGCCTTCACTTTTTGATCGATCCGCAAAGCTTCCGAAACCTTAAGATGATTGAATTGTCCGAACAGCTGCGGCACATAATAAGGAGGCTCACTGTACTGCACGGAGCCGCCCGCCACGGGCAAAAGACCTGCCATGATGCGCAGCAGTGTGGATTTTCCGGCACCGTTATTGCCGATGAGCGCAGCTTTCTGGTGCGCAGCGATATTGAAATGTAAATTGGTGAACAGGACATCCTTATTGGGATGCATATAGTCCACTTGCTGTATGGATAACATGTAAAACTTTCTTCAGGGGGTGAGAAATAGGACTGGCCCGGGAACCGGATCCGCAGTCTGTCTTATCAGGAAGAAAGTCAATTCTACATTGAAAGGAGATTGTTTGAAAGCACAAAGATAGCCCAAATTAATGAAGGGGTACAGGAAATTTTCTGCCTTACGGGCGGCGGCTTCCGCCATACAGTTCATATTCCAGGAGGCGGCAATCGATAGTACTGGTGTAAAATTCAATACGGCGGCTGGCCTTGAGGCCGATCTTCTTGGCCAGTTCCAGGTTACCGGTGAATACATACCCGAAATAACCGCCACATTTCTGTTTCATGAAGTCACCGATACGGCTATATGTTTTTTCCAGTTCAGCGATCTCACCCAGTCGCTCCCCGTATTCAGGATTCACATAAAAGATACCAGGAACATGTTGAGGCACTTCTGTTACAGCAAAATCACAAACGGAGAATTCTATCAGGTCAGACACTCCGGCTGCCACAGCATTCTTGCGGGCATTCGCGATAGCCTGCGGACTGTAATCGCTGGCGATGATACGTAAGCCCGGCACGTCCCTGATCTGCTCTTCCAGCCGCGCATCCTCCTGCAGGTACACCTGTTCGTCATATCCATTCAGGTGCATGAAAGCGTAGTTGGTCCTGAACAGACCGGGTCTGCGGTTGGTAGCGATCATTGCGGCTTCGATGGCAATGGTGCCGGAACCGCACATGGGGTTGACAAACGGGCTTTGCCTGTCCCAGCGGGAGGCATAAATAGTGGCTGCAGCCAGTGATTCCAGCATCGGCGCCTGGCCGGGTATCTTGCGGTATCCATGACGGGCCAGCGAATCACCGGAGGTATCGATAAATATTTCGGCGTTTTCATTTTTCCAGAAAAGATGGATCACAGCGCCGGTCAGGGCGGAACCGGTGGATGGACGTGTGCCTCTTTTATCGCGCAGCCGGTCTATAACGGCATCCTTCACACGCAGGTTGGCATACATGCTGTTATTGATACTGTTGTTGCTCACATTGCTGGTAATGGAAAAATAACCACCATCAGGCAGGATCTCCTCCCAGGGAAAGTGTACCAGGTTATTGTACACATCATCAGCATTCCTGGCTTCAAAGGATTGAAGACTGTACAACACCTGGCTGGCGCAACGAAGGTTCAGGTTGAGCCTGATACACTCATTCACCGTGGCTTTCAGCTTCACACCTGTCACAAATGTTTCCTCCGGCTCAAAACCAAGCTCCCTTATTTCCTGGTCCAGGTAAGGCATGGTACGCTTATGACAGGTGATGGTAACAAACCCGGGAGTAGTGTAAATATTCATACTGAGATGGATAAACTTGAGCAATAAAAAACCCGCTGCGAGAGCGGGCTTTAACTTTATTTTCGTGACCCCCCTGGGGCTCGAACCCAGGACCTACTGATTAAGAGTCAGTAGCTCTAACCAACTGAGCTAGGGAGTCAGTTTCTTGCGAAACGGCTGCAAAAATAAATAAAGAAATAATATCAACCTAATACTTTGTGCTTTTTTTACCACCCGGAGCAGCTTAGAGAATGCCTGATCAATTCATGAACGCGCAAATGGCATCCTTTGCTGCTGATCCTACCACTCCACTTCCTGTCCCTGAAACATAAACTTCCCTGTAGGCGCATCCTTTTGCAACAAAAAATCCACCAGCGGACCTACCGCCTCATTCACTTCCAGCGGTGCATATTCACTCCCCATATCGGTCTTCACCCAACCCGGATGTACGGCATTCACCCGCACCTGTTGATCACGCAGTGCATTTGCCAGGTGAATGGTGTACATATTCACAGCAGCCTTACTCGCATTGTAAGCAAAGGTCCTTGCCAGCGGCTCCTGACGAGAATGCAATTGCAAGGACCCCATATTGCTGGAAATATTAAGGATGGAAGCCTCTCCTGATTTCAATAACAATGGCAAAACGGAATTCGTCAATTCAACCAATCCGAAAAAGTTTGTATCGAATGTTTTTTTCAGTTTCTCCATTGCAATGCCTGTTGTAGAGTCTTTCATGAAATCCTCGTTCATCACGCCTGCATTGTTCACCAGGATCTGCAGGCTCTCAGAAGCCTGTCCGATCTCCTTCACTGCACGATGTACAGATACAGGATCATTTACATCCAGCTCCACCACAGCAGCCCGCTCAGGGAACTCCAAAAACTGCAAGGCCTTCGCTCCCTTGCTGGCGTCGCGCACACCCATGAAAACAAAATACCCTTTAGCAGTCAGTTGTTTTGTCAACTCAAGACCGATGCCACGATTGGCACCAGTGATCAATGCAGTACGAATTCCGGTATTCATCAGTAAGTTTTGAGAACAAGTATAAACGCCTTTTACAAGCTGCCAAAACGTAAAACACCGAAGCACCGGTAATTCCTATTCATCCGGCAAAAACAAATGCTGGTTTTATCGACACTTATCGCATTATTTTTTTCATTAATTTTAATCCTCCCCCTCCTACGTCATTCACTTACCAAAAAGCCAATCCATGTCAAAGACATCATTGCTGCATGCCCATACACGCATGCCATTCAAGACTGCTTTATTCCTTTTCGCACTTTGCCTTTTCTCTCCTTTCATTTCATTGGCGCAGATCCCGGACACACTGCTGGCAGTGCGTACCAGCACGCTGGAAACCAGGCTCAGCCTGCATACCAATGGGTCCTTCTATCTTGGAGGAATTTATAACGGAGGTACGGCGATTATACCAGTTGAAGGAGCTGGTACGAGATTGCTTTGGCACCCCGACAAATCCGCTTTCCGCGCCGGCACTATTGACGGCACACAATGGGATGATGCCAATATAGGCGAATTCTCCCTTGCCATCGGAGAGAACTGCCGGGCCAGCGCGGCTCATGCTGTTGCACTGGGCCGCTGGTGCACGGCAGCGCAGCAATCCTCTTTTGCTATGGGTGATCAGAATGTTGCCTCAGGCGCAGCTTCCGTGGCGCTCGGCTACCACTCTCACACCAATGCCAGACAGGGCAGTTTTGTGTTCGGAGACCGCTCTACAGTGGATACCATTCGCGCAGGCGTGAACCATTCCGCCAACTGGCGCGTGTCCGGCGGCTTCCGCATCTTCACGTCTTCCAACTTAAGCACCGGCGTTACCCTGCAATCAGGAGCCAGCGTGAGTAACTGGGGACAATCCAGCGCAGTGATCTCCACTTCCACAGGAGCCATGCTCACTACCGGTGGTGTTTGGCAGAATGCTTCCGACGTAAATCGCAAGCACCACTTCGAACCCGTTTCCGGTGAAGAGGTCCTCGAAAAGCTGAAAGCCCTTTCGATACAGGAATGGAGCTACCGTACAGAGAGCGATGCCATCAGGCATATCGGCCCTACCGCTCAGGACTTCTATGCAGCCTTTCAACTGGGCAATGATGACAAAGGTATCGGCACCGTAGATGCAGACGGTATTGCACTCTCCGCCATCCAGGCACTGGAAGCGCGTACTCAAAAACAAGCCACAGAAATAGAAACACTGAAAGCCGAGAATGAATTAATGCATAAAAAAGTGGACACACTCATGAGCCAGGTCATGCAGCAGCAATCTGGTTTGCCATGGCTTGCCATGCTTATTGCAGGGAGTATAGTGATAGCCGGTATGATCAGGTTTTTCCGCAGATCAAAAGCCGCTCAGTAAGATCAACACCATTCTTTCTTACAGACAAAACCTGGTTTTATGAAGAATATTCTTGCCTCACTCAGCCTGCTACTGATACATGGCAGCACACCGGCACAACAGATCAAAGTGTACGCAGGCGGTCAGATGATACTGTCACCCGGCAGTCCGGTCACCTGGTCCGGCCTCACACTCATCCCTTCCACCGCTTTCAATATGAGCAGCAGTCTTGATCAGTCAACCACCACTGTAAATGCATTCCCCAGCTCTTACGTACTCCGGGTATTCCGTTTCGATCCCACCAGTACTGTATTCAATGGAAGCATCGGTTTTCATTACCTTACGGGAGAACTGAACGGCCTTGACAATAACAACCTGGAATTATATGTCAACAACGGCATATCCTGGCAGGGCTACCCTCCTTCTGTTGCAACGCCCGCTCTCAATTACCTGCAGGTGGATGGTATCAGCAATCTGGCCATGAGCGAAGTATTACTGGCCGCCAGCTCAGCCCTGCCGCTTACCTGGGTAACAGCATCCCTGCATAGGCAAGGGACCGGTATCAAAATAAAATGGAGCACATCGCAGGAAAAAGATGTGAGCCACTTTGATATTGAACGAAGCACAGACGCTGCAGCCTGGCGCATAGTCATTGCCGGTATACCCGCCAGTAACAGCACGTTCGAAACAAAATATGAAGCAACAGACCGTAATGCAAGCACGGGAAGATTGTTCTACCGGATACGCCAGACCGATAAAGATGGTGGTCACACTTTTTCAAAGATACTTGTCGCTCCGGCTGCAGATGAACAAACAGCGGTGGTGATCGCGCCAAACCCGGCAAGCGGATTTTTCCTGGCTACTACCGATGATATTTCCAGCTTACAACAGCTCTACCTGATCAATCAGTCAGGCGTGGTGATGCATTCCTGGAAAGGTGGCCAGTACCAATATCAGCTGCCGCCTGTTGCCGCTGGTAGTTATTTCCTGCTGATCCGGATGAAAGATGGCAGTTCAATGATGAAAAAGATCCAGATCAGGTAATCAATTATCTGTATATCATTGCAGCAGATCAATTGCCTGCTTCAGGATTCTTCTGATTGACTTCATCGGAAAATCCTTTTCCATATCAATAAGCAGGATCTTCATCCGGGACCGCTTTTCCTGCAGCAGTTCCGGATGATCTATTTTATTGCCATCGATAAAGCCGATATAAGGTTGGTGGAGCGTTTTATGCAACCATAGATAACAGAACCGTTTCCCTTTAAAATAGAATGTGGGCATACCATAACTCAGGCCAATGGATACATGAGCGCTCTGTTGCAGTATGACACTGCGAAGTGCCAGCAAAGTTTCTTTCAGCGGCTCTTCCTGTTGAAGGAACCAATTGTCCAGTTCATTACTGCTCATGTCCTGAAGATACCTCATTATCATCAATCGTAAGCCGGCTCACCCTGGATGCAGGCTGGTATGGATTTTTCATTGGATCTTAAAAAGACAAATGATCAATCAACAATACCGCGAATGCATCGAAGCATGCCTGGCCTGCGCCACCGCTTGCCGTCAATGCGCTACTGCCTGTCTGCAGGAAGAAGAAGTGAAGATGCTGATTACCTGTATACAAACAGATCTTGAATGTGCCACCATCTGTGAAGCAGCTGCCGCCGTTATGAGCCTCGAAGGTGTTTTCACCGAACAGATCTGTCAGTTCTGCGCTGCTGTTTGTGAGCGCTGTGCCGAAGAATGCGAGAAGCATGCGCAGCATGGCATGGAGCATTGCAGGATCTGCGCTGAGGAATGCCTTCGCTGCAGGAACACCTGCATTCAGATGATAAGTATCTGATCTGCACTGGCACAAGTTTTAAAGCGGTCCGGGTAAATAATTTTTCTGAAGCCTGTACTGATCCCGGTCATCGCCCTGGCGCTGATTTTCAGTAATGTGATCGGACGGTGCGACAGCCTCACTCCCAAGGCCCCACAGGGCTTTACCGTAACTTTATTTGCCGATAAACCCGACAATCCCCGCTGGGTATACCAGGCTCCGGATGGCAGCATCTTCGTAGCAGAATCCAACACAGAAGAACACCACTGAAAAAGTAAAAGATGCCGTGACCGGAAAAGGGCAATCCCTGAATAACAGCACCACTGCCAATCGCAACACGCTCTTCCGCAATGCCGACAACAATGGCATTCCTGAATACCGCGCCGAATTCATTAAAGGCCGCAGCCAGCCACAACAGCAAGATCTTCATCTCCATTGGCTCAGCCTCCAACAACGCAGAACATGGAATGGAAAACGAAGTAAGCCGCGCAAACATACTGGTGATCAACCCGGATGGAAGCGGTGAAGAGATCTATGCAAGTGGCCTCCGTAACCCTGTGGGTATGGATTGGGCGCCCGGCACAGAAACACTCTGGACCGCCGTGAATGAACGCGATGAGCTGGGTGCAAGCCCTTCGGTCCGCCTGAAAATTTCCTCACCGGATTCATCATTGATCCCAAAGGCAATAAGGTATACGGAAGACCTGTTGGAGTAGCAATACTTAAAGACGGCTCCATGCTGGTGACCGACGATGCAGCCAACTGCATCTGGCGCATTGCAGCAAACAGTCAAGAAAACCTGAACAGAATGCAATGGCTACCTGAAATATTTCAGGTAGCCATTAACGTTAGTTCCATACCCTGCTGCAGGTGGACCAGGAAGGAGTATCATTGATTAAATTCCACAATGCTGATTATATAACGCCTCACCGCCCGCAATTCTAAACATGATTTATTGTCCGGTTAACGGGCATAGGCTTTGATGCATGCCTGTTTACTACACTATCTCATTCTTAATTTAAATAATACAATTATGGCAACCAGAGGCAACAGAAGACAAGGTTCCAACAATGAACCTCGCAATGGCCGCGGCTCAGACCGTGGTTATGGCTATGGACAGGGACAGGGCAACCAGGGTCGTTATGAAGAATATGAAGATGACCAGGATGTTGACATGGAATATGATGAGGATTACGATGATGAGGACGAAGACGAAGAGGATGACAGCAATAACCGCGGCCAGATGTATGGCAGCTATGAACAGGATGACGACGAGGAAGATTACGATGATGAGGATGAAGACGATGAGGACGAAGATGATGAAGATCAACGCTATCGCAACGTAAGCAGCTACGAAGAGGATGACGATGAAGATTATGAAGATGAAGATGACTACGATGATGAAGACTATGACGAGGAAGAGGATGATGACGATGAAGAAGAAGGAACTCACTATGGTTCTTCAGGAGGCCGAAGCGGCCGCAGCGGCCGTTCACGTCAGGGTTTCGGAGGCATGAGCCGCGAACGCGTGCGTAGCATTGCAGCCAAAGGCGGAAGAAACTCGCACCGTAACGATTCAGGAAGATCAACTTCCGGCAGAAGCAGTTCATCCCGCGGAAGCCAGAGCGATGAGCGCGGACGCGGCAGCAATGGCAGGTCCGGCGGCTCCCGCAGCAATTCCGGTAACCAGCGCAGAAATGAAGATGGTACTTTCCGCAGCTCGTCTTCACGAAGAGGTGGATCCTCATCCGGCAGAAGCTCCGGCGGCAGTGGCAGCAGAAGCCAGGGCAACCGCTCCGCTTCACGGTCAAGCTCCTCCAACAGGAACTCAGGCTCCGGCAGCAATGAAGGCAGAAGCAGTTCTTCTTCAAGAGGTGGCAGCTCTTCTTCAGGACGAGGAGGATCATCGTCCGGCAGAAGCTCTTCTTCAAGAGGCAACAGCTCTTCTTCAAGAAGTGGCGGGTCTTCTTCAGGAAGCAGTAACGCATCAAGGAGCAACAGCTCTTCCTCGAGAGGCGGCAACTCTTCTTCAAGAGGAGGTGGTTCTTCATCAAGAGGCGGCAGCTCTTCTTCAAGGGGTAGCAGTTCTTCATCCAGGAGTAATAGTTCTTCAGGAAGAAACTCCGGCTCCGGCACCAGAACAAACTCCAACAGGAGCAAAAGCTCATCTTCAGGTGGCCGCAAAAAATCCGGCAGTTCATCCGGCAGAAGCAAAAGCAGTTCCCGCTAAAAATTCAATCATTCCTATTTTAAATATACGGTATGAAAACAGCCACTAAAAAGGGCAGTAAAAGCAGCAGTACTGGCATGGGTTCGGGCGCTGGCACTTCAGAGGCCACCCAAGGCCAAAACCAGGGTCAGGGGCAAAGCCAGGGCTCAACTGATGCTGAGAGTTCTCCTGGCAGCGGCAGACAGGAGCAATCCGGGCAGCAA
>NZ_JBQCGW010000198.1:0-2855 GCF_051955275.1 Pseudobacter sp.
ATGCATTATACACAGGCAGAATATTTCTATCATGATGCAAAACATTCATTTATTACATATGGAATAGTTACAGCCCCCGTAGCTCATCCATTCTTCTGCAATTTCCAGAATGAAATCACCCGCCTGATAACAAAACCCGTAAACTCATATATTTTCACCGCGCGCTCATTACTCTCCAGTACATGCAAAAAAGGAATGATTCCTTTTTTATGATTTTCATTACAGATCTTTGTCACCAGCTGCTGCGCATATTTTCTTCCGGTAAATTCCGGATGCGTACAAACAGCGCTGATCTCACTCATACCGTTTACCCGCATACGCTCACCCGCCATTGCCACTAACTCAGCTTTGTTCCAGATGCCATAATAATTGCCCAATTGGTAAGTGTCCGGCGCAAAATACCCCGGCTGTACTTTTTGTACCAGGTCGATCATATCCTGCTTATGTGATTCTGTGAGCAAGGTCATTTCGATAGTATTTTCCAATGGCACAACAGGTGCTGCATTGATCATCTGCAAACAGGGCAGTTCTGCCAGCACAGACCAGTCAGCGGGCAATGCCGGCAGTTCACCGATCAGGAAAAATACTTCCCCGGGTTGCAATAGTTCGTCAAGCTGACCAATAAGCTCAGGATGTTCATGATCATATGCCGAAAAAGGAAGGTTATTACCATGATATCTTTTTACCACATCATTACCTATCGCAAAAGATTGCTGGGGGCCGGTCAATGCAGACCAGGCGGGATTATCCAGTTGAAGATATAAAGATGCACTCATACAGGCCAACAACAATCGAAAGCCTGCATGAGTTCAATATGCTAATAATTGATCACAGCTTTGAGTTTTCCCCAGAGCTCATTATCGAACCCGGACACAGCCAGGTGTGAAAGCCCGGCAGACTCACCCATTCTGATCACTACCAGTTGCTGTGAAGGCACCACATAGATCTTCTGATCATTTTTTCCCAGTGCACAATACATATCCGCAGGGGCATTAGGCGCAATACTGCCGTTGAATACGATCTGTGTTGCCGGCAGCATATGCTTTGTCTTTCCATTCAGCCAGGTGAGATATCCATAACTCGGATTGAGGTTTTGCGACGTGTTCACCTGCGCATTGAAATACTCTTTGTCTTTGAGTATATCCGTCTGGTCCCATTTACCCTTGTTCAGCAGCAGCAACCCAAACCTCGCCATGCTTCTCGCATTGCTTCCATACACATTGTTTTCATCCATTTTTATCCAGAGGCCTTTCATGCCGATCCTGTCCCGGATCTTTTGCTGGAAGTACGATTGGAAAGTAGTGCCACTGGCAGCTGCTATCACTTTATCCAATAAAGTATATGGCGCATTGTGGTAAGCCCATCTTGTTCCGGCATTCGCTTTAAAAACAAGACAGGCAGGATCTGTACAATCACTTCCATCCACACCATTCCCTGCATCATTCAAACCCGAGGTCATGGTGAGCTGGTGACGGATGGTGATCTGGTCTTCCTGGGTGGGTGTGAGGGAAGTCCAGCCAACGCCCAGGTATTTGGAAGTCTTATCCGACAGGCTCAGTTTGCCTTCTTCCTGCGCAATGCCCACCAGCAATCCGGTCATGGTTTTTCCGGCTGAAGCCCAGTACCAGTCTGATTCTGCTGTGAATGTGCCGAAGTATTTCTCCAGCACTATCTTACCATTCTTCAACACCATGAATGCCTTGGTGCTTTTGCCATCCAGATAGGAGTACAGCTCATCGATCGCAGACTGGTTCCAGTTCAGGGAAGCGGAGCCGGTGGTCTGCCATTCACTTCCGCTGACCGGCGGAAAATACAAAGCGGCTGAATCAGGTGGAGCACCATCGTCGCCGCTTTTATCTTTTTTACAGGAAAATAGAAATAACAGGGGTATCGCTACCAACAGGCTGAAGTTTTTCATAATTGCATTTTCTGTTCCAGTCCGACGGAAAAAAGTCTAACCGGTTTAATGCAACCATAACGAAAATCAGTTCATTACATTGTGAATATTCTTCAATTGATGTAAATGACGGGTAGCATGGTAGCTGATGAACCTGAACCATTCATACCGGGTGAGGGTACCCCATACCGGCAGTTCAAAATCCAGGCAAAGCTGCAACAGGTCTTTATTCCGGATGCCCTGAAGATGCCCATCTTTAATGGTTTGCAATGCTGTGATCTGTTCTTCCTGGTTGTATTTTTCCTGGTCCGGAAGTAAAAATTCCGGCGACTGCATTTTTATTTCATAATTCAGGAAAACGGAACGGGTCATTTCGTCTTTTTCAGAATAGAGGCGACCGGGTTCTGTTGTCTGTTCATCTGGCAACCCGCCAGTGGCTTTGATGATATGGTCCACAACCTGCCCGGGCGTCCAGCCTCCAATGGAAGGAACAGTATTGTATTGGGAAGGAGAGAAGGCCTGGATGGTGTCGATAATTTCATCGTACAATGCAGTAAATACTTTTACCAGGTCTTTACGATGCAGGTCCTGCACTTTATTATCATCAAGCGGCACCATGCAGATCATGGTTGTTTCATCCGGATATTCTTCCAGGCAATATCCGCTTGCATCCACCCGCTGATCGGAGATGAGATCCTGAAAAGTATGAGGGATGGAAGGCAGGTGTTTCATGAAATCATGAATAGTGCTGCTGAGGAACAGCCCCTTCCTGATCTCGAATTTCTCGAATTTATCAGTTACGGGCTTTTCGCCGGGAGCCAGTCTCACAGCGGCTTTGTACAGAATATTACCACCAGCCGGCCAGGAGAGGCCGAAGTATTGCCGGCCCTCCGCAGAAGGGTAGATCTGGTGTAAGATTTCATGTGCTTTTAGTACGCCCTCCGGAAAGGAAGCGGCG
>NZ_JBQCGW010000199.1:0-35974 GCF_051955275.1 Pseudobacter sp.
TGATCCATCCTTATGATAGCGTATTTTGCACTTACCGGCGCAATGATGCCAACGTAATAAACAGGCTGTCCGTTCAGGGTAGTAGTTTGCAGGGTTAATCCCGACTGCGTATGAACAGGTCCGCCGAGATCGTTACGAAGCAGGATGGAAATTCTACTCAGCAAGGAGGTATTGCCGATTGGAATGTTTTCCTGCGCTATCACAAAACCTACGTATTCACCGGCTTTCACTTCCTGTCCGGTCCAGCCAACGGTAGCCAATGCGTTGTTTGGGCCATTGGCTGATCCCTGGGTAATACTCAGTACGCAATAATTGGAAGTATTGTTATTGTCGGTAATATTTTCAAGCCCTGACACGGAGCAAGCGAATGCACTACAACCTGAGCCATTGTTATTATCGGCCATGTCCGCTAATTGGATGCCTTCACTGCCCAGCGATCTGATCAATGCATTGTTACCTGCATTCTGGGCAGGACTGCCCGGCTTCAACTGGTAGTTACCGCCGGTGAATGGAGCTGTAGCAAAAGGAACTGGTTGAACAAAATCAGGGTCAGCATTGATATTGGTCCCTGCAGGAGTCCTGGGAAGCAGGCAATGATTGAATACAGTACTACCATTATCCGGGTTGCCGCCATTATTGTAAAAAACAGAATTATCAGCCCTGGCGGTGGAGTTCAGATTATATAAAACATAGTTACCGGAATTCCCGCTAAAGGTTATGTTCAGTAACTGAATATTGCTGTGTGAATTAAGAATGCCTGATGCGGTGCCGGAAAGGTTGCCTGTTACCTGCGTATTGGCAAAAAAAGCATCACTGTTATCCACTGCTATAGTACCAGCACCCGAGGCATTTCCCCGGACCTTACAGGCATTGACATTTACAGTAGCATAACCAGCATACAATCCGGCGCCCCTGGTGCCGGGTACGCTCACTCCATTGACAGTTATTTCACCAGCGTTAATATCAGCCTTGCCTCCCTGGATAGTAAAGCCATCCAGGTGAAATATTCCTGTTCCGGCGGCAATCAGCAAATGCAGGGCATTGCTCCCGTTAATCGCACCATCGGTTCCATCATTATCATCGATATCGCCACTCAAAATGGTTTCATTGGCAGCAAGGGAGAGGTCCCTCTGGTTCACTGTACTTTCTGTGCCGGCAAATCCTCCAAACATTTTTACATTGTTCACCATTACAAAACTCCGGAAACCGGGCTGTGACAGATCTCCATCGTCGCCGCCCGGGAACATCGGTTTATAGGTACCGCCGGCTACCCAGATCTGTCGGATGGCAGGATTGGTCTTTGCCAGCCAGAGTGCATCGGCCAGTTCACCCAGTGCATTTGACCATGAGTTTCCATTTCCGGTGCTACCCTTCTTTACAAATACAATTCCGTCCGGAGACGGCTTTATATGTGCCTTTGAAGGATAACGGGCAGCCAGCAGCAGGAGAAAAAGCAACATTAAAGAGTAACAATTTTTCAGCGCCTTTCCGGAAATTCTTTTCCGGGATTGCTGAACAGGATAAGAACGGGTAGAACTGATATTCATATTTTGATTTTACATGGGGTTAGACTGCATTACCGGTCCGCAGCTGCATGGCAATTCCATTGAGCTATTATCATAACCCAACAGGCCGTGATACAGCCGATGTTTCGTAGTAATAAATTCTTCCTGCAATTGCAGGCATTAAACTGGGGGGTGGTGGTGGGTTTTCCCAACAAGTGAGAGCCGGACTGGATTACATCTACAGGGTCTGGTTGAAGAGATCAGTCTTTCTACTGTTAGTCAGGATATCGGATCAAAAACTGCGTAAAAATAATAGCTGCATTTAAATAATGCAAATCTTTGGGAGTAAACGCTGCAATTGATTAAGAATTGTCATTCGTATTATTTTTTTGTGCAGCCTTCCGGGTAGCTTAGATTTGTGGGTCAATCTGGCAAATGACCTATCAAGAGACCATCGATTACCTGTTCAACCGCCTTCCCATGTTCAGCCGGGTTGGCGCAGCAGCTTATAAAAAAGACCTCACCAATACGATCGCCCTCTGTGAATTCCTGGGCAATCCGCAACAACATATAAAGACCATCCATATTGCCGGCACCAACGGCAAAGGCAGTACCAGCCATATGCTGGCAGCCATCCTGCAATCCGCCGGCTATAAAACCGGGCTATATACCTCCCCCCATTTAAAAGATTTCCGGGAACGCTTCCGTATCAATGGCGTAATGATCAGCGAGGACTTCGTCATCGATTTTACCGAACGCATCCAACCGGCCATCGACCGGATTGAACCATCGTTCTTCGAGATCACCGTGGCCATGGTGTTCGACTGGTTCGCCAAAGAGCAGGTGGATATCGCCGTTATAGAGACAGGCCTCGGCGGTCGTCTCGACAGCACCAATATCATCACCCCGGAGCTCAGCGTGATCACCAATATCGGTTATGATCATATGAACCTGCTCGGAGATACCCTGGAAAAGATCGCATTTGAAAAAGCGGGAATCATCAAGCCAGGCATACCGGTGGTAGTGGGAGAAGTAAAACCGGAAACGCGGCCTGTATTTGAACAAACGGCTGCTGAAAAGCAATCCCCGCTCCTGCTGGCAGAATTCCTGCGCTATGCAGCCGACTGGAAATATGAACACCATCAACTGGTTGTGCAGGTGGCCAATCATACCAGTCCTGACAGAACAGGTTATACATTGGACCTACCCGGATTCTACCAGATAAAGAACCTGATGACCGTGCTGGAAGCTGTTCACCAGCTGCAGTTGAAAAAATGGAATATTTCTTTAGCACAGGTGCAGGAAGGATTACGTCATGTAAAGAAACTCACCGGCCTGCATGGCAGGTGGGAAGTGATCAGTACGAAACCGGTCACCGTGCTGGATGTGGGACATAATGAAGATGGCATCAGGCAGATCGTAGCACAACTGGAGCTCACACAGTACAGGCATTTACATGTTGTGATAGGCATGGTGAAAGATAAGGATATCGACCATGCTCTGGCATTACTGCCCAAAGAAGCAACTTATTATTTTACGAAAGCACAGATCCCAAGAGCGCTGGCGGAAGATGAACTGGCGGCGAAAGGCGCATCGTACGGCTTGAAAGGGCATCATTATGTTTCAGTTCCCGAAGCATTGAAAGCAGCCAGGAATGCGGCGAATGCCGATGACCTGATACTGGTTTGCGGAAGTGTGTTTGTAGTGGGGGAAGTGTAACAGCCTGAAATGAGGAAACCTGATCTTACAGCCCCAGCTTCTGCAAAGCATAAAATATCGTGGTCACGTGCATGCTCTGTACAATTTCCTGCCTGTTCAATAACTCTTTCAGCTCATCCATGGTGAACAACTTCACTTCTATCTCTTCATTTTCATCCAGGTGCTGTTGTTGCACCAAACGCCCGCCGGTGGCGAGGTACATATGCATCCAGTTATTATTGGTGGAAGGATTGCAACTTGTTTTACCCAGGTATTCAAATTTTGAAAACTCATACCCGGTTTCTTCCAGCAGTTCGCGCGCTGCTGCAAATTCATAAGAGGGATCGGTGTCATCCACGCACCCCCCGGGCAGTTCCCAGGTTGTGATCCCTGCAGCGTGACGGTACTGCCTTTCCATGATCACTTTTCCATCTTCGGTCAGTGCAAATGCTGTAACCCATTCAGGAAATTCATACACATAATAGGGATCGATGATCTTGCCATCAGGACGTTCGCATTTATCCCTGCGGACAGTGAACCATATGTCTTTGAAGAGGTAGTCGGAAGTTACTGTTTTCCAGCTCAGGTCTTTCATAGTTACATCTTTTGATTAATCCCATTTTTTTCTTTCTCGCAGCGAAGTGATATGTGCCGCATGGTGCTTTCCGTGCCAGGCGTACATACCCAGCAGGTGCCAGAGGCTCATTTCCTTGTTGTGCTCCGGATGGATCACGGTACGCTGCCAGTCCTGGTCTGTGAGGTGCAGGATGGCTGCATGCCAGCGTGTATGAAGGGTATAGAGCAATGTGATGCTCATATTGATGGGCACCGACTGTACATCTTTCAGTTCAGCCCAACGTGCTTCATCGTATGGCTTGATGGTGGGTTTGTCTTCCGTGAGACCAAGTTTGAAACGGATATAGGCATTCATATGCGAGTCCGCAACATGGTGCACTACCTGCTTCACCGTCCAGCCGCCATCGCGGTAGGGCGTATTGAGTTGTGGTTCATCCAGGTTCTCGATGGCATTTTCAATCAGTCCGGGCAGGAACTGGATATCCTGGAGCCAGAGGCGCTTCTGTGCTGACGAGAAAGGCTGAGGCTCGTATTTGCCGATCGGATAACGAAGGTCCATATCTGAATTTTAGAGATTTACAATTTAGTCTTCACGGAGTGCATGGCCCGTAAGATGGATGAACACATCTTCGAGGCTTGCTTTCTTGAGGTCTTTCGGCCTTTCAAAGCCAGTGGCCACCAGGGCATCGATAAGATTGTCCGTAGTGTCGAGCGCCACGATCTTTCCGGAATCGATGATTGCAATGCGGTCGCAGAGGATCTCCGCTTCATCCATATAATGCGTGGTGATGATCACGGTAGTGCCTTTGGCGCGGATCTCTTTGATCAGTTCCCAGAGATTGCGGCGGGCTTGCGGATCGAGCCCTGTGGTAGGCTCATCCAGGAAGATGATCCTTGGATTATTGATCAGTGTGGTGGCGATGGAAAAACGTTGTTTCTGCCCACCACTGAGGTTCTTGAATTTAGATTTGGCCTTGTCCTCCAGGTTCACACTGCGTAGCAGTTGCATGCCATCCACTTTCTGATTGTACAATCCTGCAAAAAGCTCTATCAGTTCCAGGAGGTTGAGACCGGGATAAAAGCCCGAGGTCTGCAACTGAACCCCGATGATCTTTTTGATCTCGTCGGGCTGCCTGTCGAGGTCAAAGCCGGCCACAGTCACCTGACCGGATGTTTTTTCACGAAGTGTTTCGATGATCTCCAGGGAAGTGGATTTGCCGGCTCCGTTGGGCCCCAGGAGGCCGAAGATCTCCCCTTCCATGACGTCAAAACTGATGCCCTTAACTGCCTCGAATTGTCCGTATTTCTTCACTAAATCCTTTACAGAAATGATCACTTTGCTCATTGAAGGGTTATTTGAGGCCACAATTTAGGGAAAAATGGAGTTTCTGCAGAGATACGGCTGATTCCTTACCCTGGCTTCAGGTTCCGGAGAATATCCTGCACAACCGTTCCTCCAATCTTGTCATTGGAATAGAACTGGCTGTTCCTGAGGGCATCCAGGGAGGAACTGTATGCTGCTTTATTATTTATCAGTTCCTGTGCTACAGCACCCAGGCGATCAAGCTCATTCAAAGCAATCACCTTCCCCATCTGCGTTCTGAGTTTGTTTTCGATGGGTTCCATTCCGGTTTTCTCCCAGTTGCTGTTATGGATCTTGTGCGCTGTTTCAATAAACAGTACCGGCCTGAGTGTTCCGAATGCATATTCCAGGGCAATGCCGGAACGGTCGGTGATCAGCAGGTCCGCGTTCAGCAGCGCATCCAGCACATTGATGGTTGTATCGATACTGATATTTTCATAACCAGCGATGAGCTTCAGCAAATGCTTGTAACGGTCAGCCTTACGCTTCATATATTCCGGGTGTACACGGACCAGTACATCGTAAGGGAGTCTGGATAATCCGGCCATCACCTCCTCAATGCAGGTATCCATAATGGAACCGGAAAACCAGCTCGGTCCTACAAGAATGCGTGGACGTTGCTCCCTGTTTTCAGCCTTGCCCTTATATCTCCTGGATATTTCCTCGAACAGGGGATATCCATAAGGCATGGCTTCTATATCCTTCAACTGATAGGCTTCCTTCAACTTACCCACTTCTTCTGCATGGAACGGGCCGGCACAAAGGATGGCGTCATAATGAAAGAATGCTTTTTCTGTATACTGCTGATGCAGGCTGACGGCAGCATGCGGCAGGTAATAATATTTGCTGACGAAAGTTGACCGCTTGAAACCATAATTATCCAGGTCGGGCATTGTCATGATCATGACATCGCCCTGGATCTTTGAAAACAGGAACTGGATCAACCATTTCACATACACAACACGCATCCCCTGTATACCGCCTTTCAGCAAGGGATCATTCTTATCTGAAGTGATGTAGAGGATGTCTCTGCCGGTTTGCTTCCGGATATCGTTCAGCAGGAATTGATAGTATTGGTAATAGTATTTGCTTTCTGAATAAACGATCACAGCGTGACGCTGTGCAAGGAGATCGCGGACTGTACTGTATTCAGAAAAAATACTCATGCTATAAGATTTTTACAAAGACTGATCAATGCGCTTTCATTGAACATGACCGGATTGTTATTGAATCGCTGGAAATTTACATTTTTCACGATTCTTTCTATCAGTCCTTCATCATTCAGAGAAAGCTCATGCAAAGTGGCTGCCAGCCCGATCCTCCTGATAAATGATTGCAGGAATTTGCAGGACTCATCTGCAGTTGAGCAATTGAAGATTGAATTGAGCTCATCGATGCTATCATGTACAGCCTTCGGGCCTCCGGGATGATTACAATTATCCGGATTTGCCCCGGCATTGTACATGAACAATACCGGCAGGAAGATGGCCACGGCCTGACCATGACTGATACCATACTCACCGCTCAGATAATATGATAGTGCATGGCCTCCGGTAGTGCGGGTAATATTGATTGCTTTGCCTGCCTGGTATGACGCTTCAGATAAAGAGCTCAAAAACTCCAGCCGGTCTGCGCTTTCAATGGCAGCCGGCAGAGCGGTAAGTATTGTACTGATCACCTTTTGGCAAATCTCTTTTGATTCATCCGTTGCATTGATATTCCAGTATGATTCTACTGCATGGGCCATTGCATCGATACCGGAGATGGCAATCTGGTCTGCGGAAAGTGATTGCAAAAAACCATGATCAAGAATAGCTATATCAGGTAATAATGAAGGTTTGTCTAACGAATACTTGACCTTTTTATCATAGTAAACAGCAAAGCAGGTTGCTTCGCTGCCGGATCCCGCTGTTGTTGGAACAGCAATGAATTGTGGCCTTGACTGGTCCTGCAACAGTAATTTGTTGAGCAGGCATTTCGCAAGATCGATCACACTGCCACCGCCGATAGTTATGATCCTGTCTAAATTATTAGGATCCAGACCGGCATACACTTCTTCCACTTCATCCAGTGAAACATCTCCCCTTTTCTTTACAGCAATTTGTGTATTTGCGCCCAGTAACGGGGCCAGCAGATTGCTTGCTGCATGTCTGGCTGCAATATGCCCGGCTATAACCAGCAATACTTTATTCTGCGTGCCGGTTAACAGTTCATTTACGGGCCGGGCAAGAAAATCAGTTTGCGTTATCAGCTTTTGCCGGATCATGGTTTTATGGAGAGCATGGACATGAGTAATTCTTTTCTTTCCGTGAAAGGACCTGACACCCGCAGCAGTTTCTCACGGCAGGCTGCATTGATCCTTATTTCAAGAAACTTTTTCCCGGGCCTGTTCAAAGAACCGGAGATCCATTCCTGCAGTTGGTGCTCATTGGTTACGAGGGTAACATCTTTATATCCGCAGGCGCTGGCTACATGGCAAAGATCGATATCGAAACCTACGGTAGGTTGCCCGCCAACCGATTCGTGGCAACCGTTGTTCAATACGATATGGATATAGTTCCCGCTCGCCAGTTGCCCGATAGTTGCGAGTGTGCCCATATGCATCAGTACGGCTCCATCCCCATCCAGCATAATGATACGGGAACGATTTTGCAGATCGATACCCAATGCTATCTGGTTGGCAAGCCCCATACCTCCGATGGAGTAAAATATTTTTTCAAACGGAGTCGATTTCCTCTGATTCACTTCAAAGAGTTCACGGCTGGCCTTACCCGTAGTACAGATCAGCGCATCTTTTTCATTGAAGCCTTCCAGCAACAGCTCAAGGGCTCTTTCCCTGGACATTTCATACTCAGACGGACTTTTTTCAATTGCCTGTTTGCTGAAGACATTTTCCTTCACCAGTATGGCAACGGCCGATTGTTCCTGCAATGCAATGTCAGCAGCATTACCCACTGTGGTCAATGCCTGGCTTTCATCTTCCTCCAGGATAAAATATGGAATTTCCAGTACGTTGAGCATTTCTTCGGTGATCCGGCCCATCTTTTTATGTTGCGGCTCATCGTGGATGCCCGGTGCTCCTCTCCATCCTATGAAGAGCAATAAGGGTATGGAATAGATCTCTTTGTCAGTTATTGAAGTGAGGGCATTCACTGCATTTCCCAATCCTGAGTTCTGCAGGTATACAACGGGCAGTTTGCCGGAGGCCATGTAATATCCGGTGGCGATCGCCACCGCGGCCCCTTCATTTACTGCAATTACATGATTGAAATCCGTTGAGTTGCGTTGAAGTGTGAGCAGCCAGTTCTGCATCAATGAATCGGGGACACCCGAATAGAATTGGATATCCCTGTTCTTTAAAAACCGGTACAGGTTTTCCGGATTGATCATTTTACTTCCACTAGATTTAATAATTGTTCAACAGGCATGATCTGGTTTTCGATCTCGCTTGTTCTTCCATTCTCCAGGATGGAACGTACTGTTTTTTCCATGGCGGGGTATGCACTGCGCAGCATATGGTTTGCGTAGATCACCATACTGAAACCAGCTGCCTGTAACTCTTCAACCCTGATGCTGCTGTAAGTGGTAGGCACGGAGATCAGCGGTACTTTCTTCTCCAGTTTATTAAAGCGCGCTGCAAATTCAAGAATATCTTTTGCATCGGACATCTTGCTATGGATCATGATCCCATCCGCACCGGCATCTATATAAGCGATGGCCCGTTCGAGGCTGTCTTCAATGCCTTTGCCGAGCACCAGGCTTTCGATACGCGCGATGATCATGAAATCTTCCGTTACCTGGCTTTGTTTGCCAACGCGGATCTTGTCGCAGAAGTCTTCGATGGAACTTTGCACCTGCGAAGTCTGATCCTGGAAGAGGGAATTTCTTTTAGCACCGGTCTTATCTTCGATGATCACGGCGGATACGCCGAATCTTTCAAGTGTGCGTACGGTATAGGAGAATACTTCAGGCAGGCCGCCGGTATCGCCATCAAAAACGATGGGTCTGCTGGTGGATTCCAGTACATCATGTACAATCTGTAAACGTGCGGTGAGGTCAACGGCTTCGATATCGGGCTTCCCTTTAACAACGGAACTGGTGAGACTACTCATCCAGACACCATCAAATGAAAGCTGCCTGCCATTATTATCCTGTGAAGCTGTGTTTTCAACGATGAGGCCGCAGAGACCACTGTGCACTTCCATGATACGCACAATGGGTTTAACTGCCATCGATCTGCGCAGGAGGCTGAGCCTTTGCTGGGGAGTGATGCCGAGGTTACGGACGGACTTAACCAGGTCTGAAGAACTGATGCCTTTGGTATATTCCACTTCTACCAGCTGACCATTCCATTGCTGCAATACATCTATCACACGTTGCCTGGTAGCGGCCTGCACGCCGGTGGTCCAATCGTCGCCGTGGATCACATAATCAGGTTTTATAGAGAGAAGATTATCGGAGTAATCGAGCGTGTCCTGTGCTACCACCTCACCAACACCAATGAGGCTTTGAACAACTGTTTTCCTTTGTTCAAAGGTCATCAACGGGATCCTTTTATAGCTGGCCATTGCCTTGTCTGTGAGTAAGCCGATGATAACATGCCCCAATTCCCGGCCTTTACTGATGATATTCAGGTGTCCTGGGTGGATGATATCAGCACACATTCCTATATAGACCTTCTTATTCATGGATTTGGAGTTAGCAGTTATAGAGCTGGCGTACCAATTACGCAAAAATTATGCAATGTTACCATAATTTTTCAATTCTATTCATCCGGTCAGGCGAAACGTTCAATTTCATTCATATATTATACGTTATGACCCGGCAAACTGCAAGTTGATCAGTATTGTTGATTCCCGAAGCAGGCTTTTAAATAGAAATAGCTTTTCGTAATGGCAAATTCTCTGTTTTCTTTTTCCGGGCCGGGGGATGCAATATAGACGGAGGCCTTCATGCTCTGGTAGAACGGAGGAACCTGTACCTGAACGCCCAGGATGGTTGTCTGATATTCTGTTGGCCTTTTCGCTTTTTTTACTCCGATAATATTTGCAGCGGCATTATCCAATTCTTTTTTCCAGAAAGCCCTGTCGTACCTGGCTAGAAAAACAGGAAGCACCCAGTCCACTAAACCATCATTCACCACGGCGCCGTTATAGAACATCTGAGGAAGGATGGCACCGATGGCAGAAAGGGTATCTTTCAATCCAAGGTAGGCCCGGAAAGATAAGCAGGCCAGTGTCTGTTCATCTTCAGCACGGGAGTTTCCGCAATAGCTTCCTTTGCGGACAATACTGTTATGTTGATTGACCAGGGTCAGCGCCATTGTATAATTTGTCAATCTTAGTTCCACATCCGCTAATTTCCTGCAGAGCTGGCGCTGTACATCACCCTCTTTGTAAAGGCCCTGCATCCGGAGGTACTGGTCGCGTTCGGCAGCATAATCACCGGTTCGCGCATGGATCTCTGCAATTCCTGACATAGCGCCATAATGCATGTCTGAATTAACAGCTGATCTTTTTGCCACTATATTATAGACTGAAACTGCCTGCGCATAAGCGCCATCGTGAAAATAATTCGCGGCCTTTTCTATCAGTTCCTCCAGTTTCATTGTATGGGCCTCGTTCAACTTTTCAATGCTTTTCTCTGGTCCGGTAGAAGCATTGACCTTCTGCTGGGAAACAGCAAGCTGTCCCAGTAAGAGCAATGCACTGACGGCTATTACCTTCATAGTAAATAGTAGTTTGATGGCGTGGAATAAAACAAGGGACAGAGCAACTGTGTGACCTCAAAAAATCCTGGTTAATGTGAAAGGGAAGATCAGGTAGAAAGCGTAGTTATAAATATACAGGCGGCGGTCCGGTTTAAGAAATAAAAGTGGAGAAAAACCTTAAACTTTCCCCTTAACGCTAAACAGGGCTATGAAATATATTGTTTTATAGCGCGGAACATGGTATCCCATAAAATACAATTGGCTTTTAAAAATCCAACCTCAGCGTATCTACTACAATTTCGTTTTCCTTCAGCCCTTCCTGGTCTTTCAGAAAATGAAACACCTGGAGCTTGTGCTTGCCTCTTCTTCTGTCGTCGTTGAAGATATAGGCATTCATATCGTCGGCGGGGATGCTCTTTTTACGGAAGGCGCCGTATATTCTGATCAGGTCTGCAAGAGTAAGTTGAAAATTGCCTGATACACTCAGGTTATAGATGGAATCATCGTCAATGGAAATATCCATTGATTTTATGCAGCTGTGCTGGACATTTTCTATGAATCTTCTGTCGGCTCCCAGCTTCGTCACTTTTCCTCCCACTTCTTTGATGAGAGATTTAGGATCATCCTGCCTGGTCCTGAGATATTCGATAAAGTGCAAAAGATTTCCGGTATTGATCTCAGTAAAGGAAGAAAGTGTTTTATCCATATCCAGGGGTTATTGCTGGGCGCAAAACTAAATCATTTCAGGAGTACCAAAACAAAAAATAACCCCGGACAGCATCACCGTCCGGGGTCATCAATATAATCCGGATATCTTATCTCGCAAAAATCTGTGTAAAATATAACCTGCTGTCCTGTCCTCTCGCAACGCCGATTCCCGTCAATTTATAATTCCCTTCGATATTCTTTTTATGTCCGGGGCTGTTCAGCCATCCATCCACCACTTCTTTTGCCGTCTGGCTTCCATACGCTACATTCTCCGCTACAGCATTGGTGCCCGGTACTTTTGAAGTGATGATCTTAGAACGGATATTGAATCCATCATGCCCGAAAGCGATCCGGTTGCTGGCCATCGCCATGCTATGACGGCGGGCCTCCGCCTGGATCACCAGGTTATCGGTCAGCGCCGGCAACCCCCTGGATTTGCGGTGCTTGTTGATCAAAATCAGGATATCATCCTCCAGCTTGGGCGCCGTGCTGGCGCTGGTGACCGTCCGCGGAGCGGCAGTGGCACTGCCAGACACTTTAGACGTTGACTTTGAAGAACTGGTAGGTTTACTGGCACAGGCAATAGTTGCCACCAGGCCGAAGCCCAGCAACAATAACAGGATCGGACGCACTTTGAACAGTTTATTTGTCATTGATACTGATTTATAACTGGCTGTTCCAATTTACGTACCAGAAAACAATAACAATATGTAAAATGATCAATACTGGGCCATGCAGGCATCCAGTTCATCCATCATGCCCTTGCTGCCAATGAATAACGGGGTACGCTGGTGCAGTTCTGTAGGCACGATATCCAGGATGCGCTCTTTGCCATTGGTGGCGCGGCCGCCTGCCACTTCTACTATGAATGCAAAAGGATTGCTCTCGTAAAGCAGGCGCAGCTTGCCTTTTGGCTTCTCAAATGTACCTGGGTACATGAAGATACCACCCTTGATGAGGTTACGGTGAACATCCGCCACCATGCTGCCGATATAACGCTGCGTATAAGGGCCACCGTTATCTTTGGTACGGCGCTGGCAGGCGTCGATATATTGCTGAACACCTTTGGAATACTGGAAGAAATTACCGTGGTTAACAGAGTAAATCTTTCCCCATTCAGGGCATTTGATATCAGGATGACTGAGGCAGAATTCCCCGATGCTGGGATCCAGGGTGAAGCCCTGCACACCACGGCGGGTTGCATATACGAACATAGTGGATGAACCATACACCATGTAACCGGCAGCTACCTGCATACGGCCGGGCTGAAGGAAGTCTTCCTTTGTAACCGGTGTGCCCAGTGGCGTTACGCGGCGGTACACACTGAAAATAGTACCGATGCTCACATTCACATCGATATTCCCGGATCCGTCGAGCGGATCATATAAGCATACGTATTTGGAATTTCTGCTGACAGCGTCGTCGAAGGCTACAAAATCATCCAGTTCTTCAGAAGCGATACCGGCGCAGCTGATACCATGCTGCAGAACACCGGTGAACTGGTTATTGGCGAATACATCGAGCTTCTTTACATCTTCTCCCTGAACATTCACGGCTCCGGCATCTCCCAGGATATCTACCAGTCCGGCTTTGTTCACTTCTACATTCACTCTTTTGGCGGCAAGGCCCATATCCCGCAGCAGTCCGCTCAGTTCTCCCGTTGCATGGGGGAAGTCGCGCAGCTGCTGGATAGTAAATTCGTCTAAAGTCAATACTTTCCTGCTGACAATACTCATAGATGGCAAGTTTTAAAGGTTTGTCGGCCACAAATGTAGGGAAAGGCCGCTAATTGGCATTTTCCCGATTGACGAAAGGGTTTTCTCAAAGGTTTAGCCGACATTTGCCCCGGTTTAAAACATTCCCAAATACAATTTATTGTTCCTGCTATGAAGGTGTTCAAATTCGGCGGCGCAAGTGTACAACAGACAGAAAAGATCCAGAACGTAGCCAATATCATCCGCTCCTACCCGGACCAGCAGATCCTGATCGTTATCTCCGCTATGGGTAAAACCACCAATGCCCTGGAAAAAGTGGCCGAGGCCTTCTTTGAAGGCCGCCAGGAAGAAGCCCTTCAGCTCTTCGAGGTGATCAAACACAACCATATCAATACCTCCAAATACTTACTGGTAACTCATTTCAACGCACTGATGGAGCAGCTCACCAACTTCTTCACTGAAGTGGAGTGGCTCCTGCATGATAAACCGGTCCGCGAATACGATTATTATTACGATCAGATCGTGTGTGTAGGTGAACTCCTCTCCACCGCTATCGTTAGCGCATACCTGAATGAATCAGGCATTCCTGCACAGTGGGTTGATGTACGCGATATATTCCGCACCGACAATAATTTCCGCGATGCGGCCATCGACTGGAGCTTTACCAGCCAGCGTGTTCAGGAAGAGATCCTTCCCCTGTTTGAGAACAGCAATATCGTGCTCACACAGGGTTTCATCGGCTCCACCGATGAGAATGAAAGCACTACCCTGGGCCGCGAAGGCAGCGATTATTCCGCCGCCGTGTTCGCAAACCTGCTGAATGCCGAAAGCCAGACCATCTGGAAAGATGTGGAAGGAGTAATGAATGCTGATCCCAAACAGTTCCCCAACGCACAGTTCATTGCGGAACTGAATTATGAAGAAGTGATTGAAATGGCCTACTACGGCGCCCAGGTGATCCACCCCAAAACCATCAAGCCCTTGCAGAACAAAAGCATTCCCCTCCTGGTGAAATGCTTCCTGGATAAAGACCTTCCCGGTACAGTGATCCATAACAAACAGGTGAAAGGCCTTCCGCCGATCATTGTGCTGAAACCCGATCAGGCGCTGATCCACCTTCATTCAAAAGATTTCTCTTTTGTGGGCGAAAAGCCTGTGGCCGATCTCTACCAGCTTTTCAGCGATATCAAGATAAAGCCCAATCTCATCCAGACCGGCGCGGTAAGCATCCAGGTAGCCATCGATGACAAACCGGAAAAGATCCAGAAACTGGCGCTCGATGCCGCTGAATTCTTTGAAGTACAGGTGGAAAAAGGGCTCACTCTCCTCACTGTCCGCCATTACCAGGATGGATTGTTACAGGAGCTCACCAACGGCCATAGCGTTAAACTGAAGCAACAAACACCCCAGACCGTACAGGTGCTCATGCATCAATAATTTTAAACTCCCTTACCTATGCAATCGCCCGCAACCTACTACCAGCAAAGGATCCAGCAGTTACAGGAAAAGCTCAGGCGTGTTCAGAAACAACTGATAAGCGTATCGGTTGCCAGGCTGCTCAGCTTCCTGGCCATACTCACAGCCGGATACTTCTGGATCAAAAGCGATGACTCCACCCCACTGCTGCTGGCTAGCCTCGCATCAGTTGCCGTATTTATCCTGTTCGTCAGACAGGCCTTCCGCCTGAACGACGAAAAAGCCCTTACCACCAAACTCCTCTTCGTCAACAATAACGAGACCGCCCTGCTGAACAACCAGCCCGGTAAATTTCCCGATGGCCGCGAAGTGGCTTCAGGCGCGGGTTATGCGGCAGACCTCGATATCTTCGGTCCTGACTCTTTATATCATCTGCTCAACCGTACCACTACCACTCATGGTGCGGCCAGCCTCCAGCGCACCCTGCAACATCCCGAGCTGGATCCGGTCAATATCCGCAAAAACCAGGAAGCTGTAAAGCAACTGACACCACAGGTGGAAAAAAGGCAATTGCTCACAGCTCATGGATTATTGCACGGGGAGAAAGAAGGAAATTTACACGAAGTGATGGCCTGGCTGCAAATGCCTACCGTACTGTATCATATCGGCTGGGTGCGCGCTATCAGGTATATCATGCCCGCCCTCAGCGTAATGGGAATTATCGCTTTTCT
Source organism: Pseudobacter sp. (assembly GCF_051955275.1). Taxonomy (NCBI): domain Bacteria; kingdom Pseudomonadati; phylum Bacteroidota; class Chitinophagia; order Chitinophagales; family Chitinophagaceae; genus Pseudobacter; species Pseudobacter sp. Next base: position 15,423 of record NZ_JBQCGW010000199.1, read on the forward strand.
GGTCACAGACAAGTACCAGTGGATGATCCCCGGTATCCTGGTGAGCTGGCTGATCATCGGCAGCTTCGCCAAAAAGATCCTGTTCCAGCACAACCTGCTGAGCAAAAAGCAAAGCATCCTGGAACAATATGCAAGTATCCTGCAATTGTTCAGCAGCATGGATGCCGGCAATGCAGAGGTATTGAAAAAAGAAAAAGATACAGCAGCAGAAGCCAATAAGGCCATCAGGCAACTGAGCAAACTCGCAGGCATGTTCGACCAACGGCTCAATCTCATCGTGAATTTTTTCCTGAACAGTTTTCTTTTGTACGATATCCAGTGCATGTACGCCCTCGATAAATGGAAAACAGTAAACAAAGGGAAATTCCAGCATTGGATCGATGGCGTAGGAACGATAGAAACACTGAACTCTTTGTCCGGCTTTGCTTTCAACGCACCAGCGTTCTGCTGGCCCACCGTACAGACTGAAAAAATGATCATCCGCGCCACCGCCATGGCGCATCCGCTCATCCCCGCCAGTAAAAGCGTGGCCAATGATTTTCATATCGGCGATGAGGAACAGCTGCAACTGGTTACCGGCTCCAATATGAGCGGCAAAACCACTTTCCTGCGCACCATCGGTGTAAACCTGCTGTTGGCGCAGGCTGGTGCTCCTGTATGCGCCACCAGCTTCACCTTCATGCCCCTCAATATTCTCAGCTCCATCCGCGTGAGCGATTCCTTACAGGAACAGACTTCCTATTTCATGGCAGAACTGAAGCAACTGCAGCAGATCATCCATTTCCTGCAATCCAGTTCCAGCCCCAGTCTGATCCTCATCGATGAGATCCTGCGTGGCACCAACTCGGAAGACAAGACCCATGGCTCGGACCAGTTCATCCGCAAACTGCTGCAGTACCGCTGCCTCACACTCTTCGCCACACACGATCTGGCGCTGAGCGTACTGGAACAGGAACTGCCCGGCAAGCTTACCAACTACTGCTTCGAGAGCATCATCCGGAACGGAGAACTGATCTTCGATTATACCCTGCAGCGAGGTGTGGCCAAAAACAAGAATGCTTCTTTCCTCATGAAAAAAATGGAAATCATTTAGCGGTAAAGCAATTCCACGATCACTCTTATCGTATTCTAATGAAGAAAAAGCACGCTGAATTAGCCAAAAACAGGGCTGTTTCCGTTATTTTTGGGGCCTAAACCCCTCTCCTGAATACTTGTGTGCAAGAGACACATACTGAAAATTCTTACGCTTTTAGCTGCGATGTTATGCACGTACTGCGTGCATGCACAACCATCTTCCGCAAAGCTCGATTCCATCAGGCAGGTCTATCAGAACAGTCCCTTTCATGAAATACGTGTTGATGCACTCAATGCACTGGCCATGGCCTGGAGAGGTTCCAACAGCGATTCCGTGCTGCTGTACAGCAAACAGGCGTTGGATGCTTCGGGTAATTATCATCGCGGACGGGCAACTGCACTTGGCAATCTTTCAACAGGAGCCCGCAATAAAGCGGATTACCAGACCGCCATGGATGCCGGTCTCAGCGCCGCCCATATCTTCGATTCACTGGGCCTCCATACTGAACACGCAGACGCTATTCTTGAACTGGCACAATTATATAAAGACATATCAGGCAGCAACAATACAGAAGCTTACCTGGATAAGGCGCTTGAGCATGCCGCCAATTCACTTCAGCTCTTTACTTCCGTCAAAGACACTATCGGGATGGCCGATGCCCTGAACATGCGCGGCATCTGCCTGCGAGATAAAGGCAAACACTACAACAAGCGCTATTATTATGACAGTGCCATGCTTTGCTACGAGAAAGCACTTGCACTGGTAGAAAGCCACCAAAAAGGCTTAGGCATGAAATCAAGGCTGTACAACAATATCAGCCAGGTGTACAACGAGTACAGGATCGATTACAGGAAAGCCCTGGAATATCTCTTCAAAGCCGTGGAAGTGAACATGCAGCGCAACAGCATCAGCGGACTGAGTTACAACTACGGCAATATCGCTTATGCCTATACGATGCTGGGCAACCACGAGAAATCATTGCAGTACGCACGTATGATGCTGAACGCTGCCAGGCAGATGAACAGGCCGGACCGTCTTCAGAATTCATACGGACAAATGTACCGCAGCTTCAAAGGCGCAGGCATGCTGGATTCGGCCCTCGCCTACTTTATTCTGCAGGACAACCTGGACGACTCCATGACCAATATCGGCAAGACCCGGATGGTGCTTGACCTGCAGACGAAATATGAAACCGGCAAGAAAGAACTGGAGATAGGCAGGCTTACACTGGAGAGCGAAGCACGCAGCCGCAATATCATCTGGCTGGTGGCCGGTATACTGGTACTTGCCGGCATCATGATTTGGCTGGCCATCCTGTACAGGAATATGGCGAAGCAGAAACACGAGATCTCGGAGCAGCGGTTGCGGCTGGAAACCATGATGAAAGAACTGCATCACCGCGTGAAGAACAATCTCCAGATCGTAAGCAGCCTGCTCAGCCTGCAAAGCAACAGGCTGGAAGATGAACACGCCATTGCTGCACTGCGCGAAAGCCAGCTGCGTGTGCAGGCCATGAGTTTCATTCACCAGCGGCTGTACAAAACGGATGATATCACGGCCGTGAACATGAAGGAATACCTCACAGACCTGGCCGAATCACTGGTGGCCAGTTACGGATTCCATCGTTATGAATTTGACCTGCAACTGGATGTGCAGCAGGAATTACTGGATATTGACAAGGCATTGCCTGCCGGCCTCATCATCAATGAGCTGGTGACCAATGCCCTTAAATATGCTTACGGAAATGTGCAGCGCCCGCTGCTCAGGATCAGTCTCTCCAACAATGCCAATGCCGGCCTGGTGATCAGCATCAGTGATAACGGCGCGGGTATTGACCGGGAAACCTGGACGAAGCAACGCAGCAGTTTCGGTAAGCAACTGATCACAGCCCTCTGTCAACAACTGAGGGCCAGCCAGCAACTGGAAGTGAAGGATGGCACCCATTTCACCATCATCATTCCTGCGCAGGCTGCATAAAAACACAAGTATGCCTGAAACAATTAAAGTAATGATCGTCGAAGACGAGGCTATCGTTGCTATGGACCTCGCCGCCGGCCTGGAAAAGGACGGCTATGAAGTGGTGGGTATTGCAGACAATGCAGCTGCTGCCATCTCACTCTTCGCAGAAAATGAAGTGGACATCGTGCTGATGGATGTTCATATCATCGGCCCGAAGGATGGGATCGACACCGCCCTCGAATTACAGAAGCAACGTGCCGTTCCACTGATCTATCTCACCGCCTTCACTGACACAAAAACCATTGAACGCGCCAAGCGCACGCTTCCCGCAGCCTTCCTCGCAAAGCCATACAGTATCACCAATGTGCGCATCGCCATTGAGCTCGCCATCAGCAATTTTGCCGTTGCCACCCAGCAATCCACCGGCAAAGTGATACCCATTGAAAACAATAAACCCGCTACAGAGCTCTCGGAAAAAGAGACGATCCTGCAAATGAACGATTATATTTTTGTGAAGAACAATTACGTGTTTGTGAAGATCAAACTGGATGATATCCTGTATGCGGAAGCTGATAACAATTATGTGCAACTGGTAACCACGGAAAAGAAACTATTACTTCGATTGTCTCTCAGCCAACTCCTTGAAAAGATCAATTTCAAAGCAATGGTACGCATTCACAGGAGTTACGCTGTGAATATAAACATGATCACTTCTTTTTCAGACCAGGAAGTGAGCCTGCCGAAACACCAGCTGCCGATAGGCCGCAGTTACAAGGAAGAATTCCTGAAGCAGTTCAGTTTCCGGTAACTCTTTCGCATTGCCCGGTCGCTCGCGTCCCCGCGATTGAATTTTATTTGCTCGCCAGAGGCGAGCACTGTGTCGCCGGGAGGCGACGGAATATAAGTAACTCGCGGGGACGCGAGCTACCGGGCACACGCTGTACTTTCCGGCACACGCTGTACTTTCCGGCACACGCTGAACATTCACATACAAAATTCCGCTGTTCACCACCAGACCAGCCATTGAAGCCAGCCGCTGCGCTAGTTTTACAGCGTCCTTTATAGGAAGCTAAACATTTCAAAAATTTCTCAACTGGTACAAGGGTGGTATCAATGGTAAGTCAGTGACCGGCGTATATCGTAGTGCGCCGGTTGGCTGCTGCCATTTCCGGAATTCCTTTTTCCCTTAACTCCCAAACCCTGATCCATTAACCAACCTTTGCTCTCCTGGATCTCCATGAGGGCATTTTTGTTTTACTTCTTTTTCCGCTTGTCCTTGCCCAGGCCTATCTTGTAGTCGTCAGGAGTACCAGTGACCTTGATATTCATGAAACGGACACGCTTGTCCTTATCCCTGTATTCAATATCATCCACCTGGTCAAGGTCCACTTCTTCCTGTTTCTTTCCTCCGAAAAGCGCGCGGAAACCTACCTGTGTAACCATCTTCAGCGGGATGCGCATATAATATTCCATTTTCATGTCCATTCCCTGCTTGCCGGAAATTTCCATGAAGCCGAGTGAACTGTTGATATTCATGGCCGGAATATCCAGTACGCCATTAGTGAAAGTGAGCACATTTTTCAGGGTATCGAAACGGACCATACGCAGGTTCTTGTCTTTGAAATAAGTGCTCATAGCCTGCATCGGCGCAAAGTCCACCAGGGTGCCATCACGGATCTCCACATCAAGTTGTGCCTTTGTATTGCTGATCAATGGAACCAGGTCAGGATGCATCTGTACATGACTGCGGATGTTTCCGGTGAGCCGGCCTTTGATATTTTTGTTGATCACCAGGTCCTGTCCGAAATGATCAAGCCTGATCATCATTTTCTCCAGATCCACATCCTCCACCCTGATCCGGCTGCGGAAAAAGATCTTGTTGGGATCTGTACCATTGAGGTAACCACGGATACCCATCACACCATCTGCCACCTTCATGCCCAGTGTATCCACATGGATCATATGATCTTCCTGCATGCGCAGATGGGCCGTGATCTGCGAGATGCCCAACCGCCTGTAACGAAGCCTTCCGATATCGGCCTTCACTTCAAAATCAGAGAACGGGATCATGAAAATATTGAATGCTTTGGCATGCGCAGATGTATCAGGATGGTTTGCCTGGATAATATTTGTACCGTTCTGCTGATACAATGCATTGCTGACCAGCTGCCCCGAACCTTCTGCAGCAGCAGGTTTGGCAACAAATGACTCAAAGCTGTAACTCATCAGTTCATTCGCATCCAGCAACTTTGACCGGAAATATAAATAGTTGGTCTTCTTCTTAAATTCCACTTTATCGCCCGTGTAATAACGGAAATTGATATCGAAATCTGTTCGACCGATCTTGCCTTTGAGCGTATCTGCTTTCAGGATATTGCTGCCATACATCAAGCCTCCGCTGATGCTATCCAGTTTGAGGTGATGCTTTTGCAACGTTCCGGATACGTTGGAGATTTTCACTTTCGCAAACCTGAAGGCTGTATCATAGCGCAGGTCAGCCTTTGCACGCAGCCAGATATTGCTGCCAACCTCCTGCTGGTAGCTATCGCTCACCCAGGTTTTACTGACAGGCCCCAGCAGATCGGCCATGGCCAGGCGGTTGGATTTGAAATCAAATGCCAGCTGTGTCTTTCCTTTCCTGACATCCTGGAACCAGAGCGCATAGTTCACTACCCTGCCTTTCAGCTGCAGGTCTGAGCTATCGATCATGCCGGAGAAATTCCGTAACAGCAGGGCCGTATCATTGATCATAACGGTGGCGCCTAAGTGATGAAAGATATGTGGGTATTTTTTGAAGGAAGCACGCAGTTGCTTCAATTCAAATACACCTTTGGGCAATGGTGAAGGTTTACGCAGTTCCTGCACAGTGGTGGCCAGTTGCAGCCCCAGATCGAAGCCCCGGATCTCTTCATCGATCCTTGCAGCTTTGGCTGTATCATGTGCAAAGAAATCTTTCAGCACCAGTTTATCGCTATGCGCATTGAAGCTGAGCGTAACTGGTTTCTCTGTGTCATGAAGCACCGCCAGCAGATCGCTGAGCATGCCACTGGCGCGGAAATCGGAATTGCCCAGTTTCAGGTGCAATGTATCCAGCACAATCTTCCCATTCCGCATTTCCGCGTGCAGGTTCATATCGCGCACCGGATGCGGGAAGTCAGGAATGCGGAAACTGAGATTCTTTACAGTAAGCTCGCTCTGCGCGCCTTCTTTCAATTTATGCAAAGCCTTTTCTGGCAGGGAGAGATCGGTCAGTTCCTTGAAATTCATATCCAGTTTCACAGTGCCGGTGATATGCTTCAGATCAGGAATGCCCAGGAATTCGCCTACAAATTGCAGTTCCAGTTCTGAGCGCAGTTGCATGAGCACATGCGGATCCGTAAAATCGCGGATCACAAAATCACCATCAAAGACGCCCTTGCCAGGGCGTGCCGTAACATTGGTCATGCGTAATTCCGAAGTATGCAGGTTACGATCCTTTCCATTGGTGTAAAAGCCACTGAAGCCAAGTTTATCCACTTTTTTATCAGCACCTGTATTATGAAACCAGGCATCCTGCAGACCGAAAGACATTTCTATCAACGGCATTTTATCTTTCCCAACAGCGCCTTTTACAATGCCATTGAAGAAAAGCTTTCCATCATATTTGAAGGGCCTGAGCAGTTCTTTTACATTGTCAGGGATCAGCGCGGATACAAAATCCATATTGGGCTTATCGCCTTTTACAGCCAGATCAACAAATGGTTCCTTATCCAGTTTAGCTGACCCGGTAAGCGAAAGCGACACTTCTTCCAGTTTCACATTTCCCTCGGAGAGCTGTAACAGTTTCTGCGCTTTATCAAAACCGGCTGTAAAATCCAGGCTCAGTTTTTTATGTCTGAATAACACGGTATCGGCAGGACTGGTCATATCCAGCACCATATCCGTTTCCAGCGCCACTTGCATGGCAGCACTGTCCGTTTTGAAACTTGTAGTGAGCTTACTGATGGCTGTGCTGTAATAACGGCCATTTGATTTATCGAGAAAGGAAATATCGAAATCTTTCAACACCACTTTGCGCAGATCGATCTGCAGGGCGGCGGCAGTATCAGGCTCGTTGCGGCTGGTACTGTCCATGCTGATATTCTTTGCTTCCAGCAGGTTCAGTTGCCCGTTTGTCTCTTTAACGAGATGTAATTTTCCACCTTTCAGAAAAACGCGGCGGACATTGTATCGCTGGTTCAGGATATCCGGGAGGCTGAAACCAACATATAATTTCTCCAGTTCATAAATGGGCTCACCCTTGAGTGACTTGTCAGGGAAGAACTGCAGTTCATGTAAAGCGATACTGATATCCGGAAAATTCTTCGTGAGGTTGATATTGCTCCGCTGGATGGTGACGGCTCCTTTGAATTGTTTGTTGAGTTCATCGATGGCCATCCTGGTGATCCTTTCCTGCTGAGTGAACAGCAACACTACGGCTACCACCACCAGTGCGGTCAGTATTCCGGATCCTATAATACATCCTTTAAAAATCTTTCTACCCAGGCTCTTCTTCTTCTTTTCCTTAACTGGTTTAGTCATAAGTTACCAGACAGTTTAACCAGCCAAAACGTTCGATCTGTGGAAATATGTTTTCAGTACAGTTAGTATTTTATTAAAAAAATATTAAAAAATGATTGTCTGACCGCTGTACATTTGCGCCCTATGCAAAAGAACACCCTGTTTTTAACCATATGCACAATGGCTTTTACCCTGCCCCTTGCTGCGCAGGAAAAAGAAAGCGAACTGAATCCCGTAACTGTTACTGCAAGTTTATTGCAGCAGCGGGCTTCTGAGACCGGCCGCAACGTTACCGTGATCAAAGGCGATCGTTTCCGCGATCTGCCGGTACAAACACTGGATGAGCTGCTCCGCTACCTGCCTGGTGTGGAGATCCAGGCCCGTGGCCCCAAGGGCTCGCAGAGCGATATCGTGCTCAGGGGCGGCACCTTCCAGCAGGTACTGGTGATCCTGGATGGGATGCGCCTGAATGATCCCAATACCGGCCACTTCAACAGCTATATTCCTATCGCTCCTTCCGAGATAGAGCGGATAGAAGTACTGAAAGGCGCTTCTTCGGCTATCCATGGCCCTGATGCCGTAGGCGGTGTGATCAATATCATCACCAAAACCTTTGCTGCTAAAAAAGGCGCCAAAGGCCTTACTGTTACCGGCGGCGGCGGAGCCGGTGAATACGGCCTCTGGAATGCCGATGCAGGCGCCGTATACGACCATGATAATTTACACCTCGGCGGTGGGATTTTACACAGCCAGGCAGATGGTGTGCAGCAACGAGGCACTACCGGTTTCTTCAAAAACACCACGGCTTCCATTTCCGCCAATTACAACCTCAGTTCAAAATGGAACCTGGCCTATCGCTTTGCGTATGATTCCAGGGATTTTGCCGCGCAGAATTACTACACCACGTTCCTGTCTGATACAGCCAGCGAAAAAGTGATCTCCCGCTGGCATCAGCTGCGACTGGCCTACCAGGATGAACAGCAAAGCCTGAGCATCGATGCGGGTTTCAAGAACGTGACAGACCAGTATGCTTTCAATAAAGCAAGTGTTGCCAATAACAGCGCTTCCAGATTATTTCAGACGCTCCTCACTTATCAGCGTAAACTTTCCACTTCCACAACTTTAGTAGCCGGGGGAAATTTACAGAACAAGGAGATCGCGTCGAACGACAGAGGGGATCACTCCATCCTCATCTTATCTCCGTATGTATCCGTTTCGCAATCTTTATGGAAAGGCTTCCTGGTAAGACCATCACTGCAATGGGTTTTCTTCGGCAGCATCTCCAATGAACTGGTGCCGCAACTCGACATCTCCCAGAAAGCCGGACAATTCCAGTTAAGAGGCAGCGTGGGCAAAACCATACGGGATGCGGATTTCACGGAGCGATACAACAACTTCAACAAGGCGCTGGTAACCAGCGGCAGGATCGGTAACCCCAACCTGCTGGCGGAAAGATCATTGAGTTATGAAGCCGGCGCGGACTGGTTCTATGGAGAGAAACTGAAAGTATCAGCCACCTTCTTTCAGCGCTTTCACAAGAGGCTGATCGATTACAGCAACACGCCGTATGCGGATATGCCAAGGAAAGACAACCTCTCTCCTGCCGGTACTTATGCACTGGCGAAGAATATCTCCGATGTGGAGACAACCGGATGGGAAACCGATGTACAGTACATCCACACATTCGGTGCAGATCATAAGCTTACGGCAAGCGCAGGCCTGGTATGGCTTTCAAGCACCAGCGGTGATCAAACGCCCAGCTTCTATATTTCATCGCACGCAAAATTGCTGGCCAATTTTGCGTTGGTCCATGAATGGCGCAACCTGGGTATCAGTGTGAATGGAGTCTACAAAAAAAGAGAAGCGCAGAAACAGGCTTCTATCAATGCTACTATTTCAAGGGATTATTTCCTGATGAATGCAAGGATATACTACGCTTTCTGGAAAAAACAATTACGTGTGTACGTTCAGGTGGATAATGCCTTCGACAAAGCATACAGCGATCTGCTGGGAACCCCGATGCCGGGAAGATGGCTGATGGGAGGACTGCAGTTCAGGTTCTCGAAATAAAAAGAGGACCGTCTGCTCTGCCAGACACACTTAAAAGGGCAAAAGGCATACTGCTTTTTGTCCTTTTTTATTTGCAGCCGCGCGTTTGCTATTTTTACTATAGTTTGCAATCAATAACCGTCAACCCTGATTCAAACATTGCCGTTTAAAGGTTCATACGAAGAAAAGGAATTATTATCCCGCCTGGCAGCAGGCGACAAATCTGCATTTGATGCCTTCTACCACTATTATGAACCGCGGCTAAGGCTTTTCCTGACACCCTTTACCAGGCCCGACGGTCATATGCTGAACATGATATTACAGGACATATTTGTAAAATGCTGGATCAAAAGAGCAGATCTTGCAGCTATCGAACACCTGGAACATTACCTGCAGCGCATGGCCAAAAACAGGTTGCTGGACCTGCTGAAACTACAGAAGATCCAGTTGGGCCATATCGGCAATTTTGCCCGGTCCCAGGAGCAATCACTTGAGCTCACCCGGGACCAGCTGCAATTAAAGGAATACATGACTATTGCGCGGCAGGGCATCGACGCACTGCCAGAGCGCCGCCGCCAGATCCTTACCCTCAGCGTGTTCGAGGGATTGTCCATCGATGAAATAGCAAGCCGGATGGACCTTTCCAGGGATGTGGTAAAAAAACAGCTCCAGAAAGCAAGGGCCTTCCTGAAAACATGGATCTCTCAGAAAGGCGATCTGCCTGCCATTGTGGGCGGACTGATCATCGGCTCCCTGCAGAACTGAAAAATATTTTAAGCAGCCCGTCCCCTCCCTCATCCCCCATTCGTTCTATATAAGCAACTATGATCGATAAGAACGAAATACTATCCCGTTATGCCCGGCGCCAGGTGAGCCCGGAAGAGCAGCAAGCCTTCCAGGAATGGATGCAGACGCTTGATCAGCAGGAACTCGATGTACTGATCGATGATTATGCAGCCATCGTAGCGGCATTGCCCGATCTGGAGGAAAGCGCTGATACAAGGCTTTTGCTTTCTATCCATCAGGAAATAGCCATGAAAGAATTTGAGGAAGCAGGGCCAACCGTTCCGCGCATTCCCTTCTGGCGCAGCTGGCGTGCCGCAGCGGCCGCCATCATTGTACTTACCTTATCTGTTACTGCCTTCTTCTGGCTTCGCAACTATCCACAACAGCTTGCAGAAGAAAAAACCACACCTGCAAAAGAGATTGCGCCAGGCAAATCAGGCGCTATCCTCACGTTGGCAGACGGTTCACAGATGGTATTGGACAGTGCCAACAATGGCATCCTGGCAAAACAGAACGGCTCTGTCATATCGATGCAAAACGGCCAGCTCGTATATGGTTCTTCCGCTGAAGGCGCAAAAGGCATTGAGTACAATACCATGTCAACGCCAAGAGGCAGGCAGTTTGAGATCACCCTGCCTGACGGTACGCATGTGTGGCTGAATGCAGCAAGTTCCATCCGCTATCCCACTGCATTCCAGGGGAAAGACAGGAAAGTGGAGCTGGAAGGAGAAGCGTATTTTGAAGTGGCGAAGAATGCAAATCAGCCGTTCATCGTGAATGCCCTTAACAAGGCTACGATCGAAGTACTGGGCACCAGTTTCAATGTAAACGCCTATAAGAATGAGAACAGTCTCAATACCACTCTGATCAACGGAAGTATAAAAGTGAACGGCACCATCATCAAACCCGGACAGCAGGCACGTGTTACGGATGCATTACGTATTACCAGCAATGCGGACCTCGACCAGGTGATGGCCTGGCAGCGTGGCTATTTCAATTTTGATGGTGCTTCCCTGAAAGAAGTGATACAGCAGCTGGAGCGCTGGTATGAAATTGAAGTAGTGTACGAGAAAGGAATTCCTGATATCAGGTTCGGGGGGGAGATGATGAGGGATATGACACTCAACGGTGTATTGATAGCACTGGAAAAATCAGGGATGCGTTACAGACTGGAAGGCAGAAAACTCTTCGTGCTTCCGAAGTAACCGATTCAAAAAAGCTCAATCAGCATTAATCATAGCAGAACCTTTCCTTCATGAATCATGCCGGTGAAATTCCGGCAACCATTAGCCTACCTATCTGTTTTTTACCGGGACCAATAAAAAAGCCGGAAGTGTTAGTGGCACTTCCGGCGGCAGTTTCGTTGGCCCCAACCAGGCGATTATTCCTTATTGTCAACCTCCAAAACTTACCCAAAGGTATGCAAAAAACTGCTTCCGGGTCAGGTTCAAACCCGCTTGTGCGCTATACCCGGCGGGGAAGACGAAGCCCGATCACCAAAATTCTGCTGGTTATGAAATTAACCGCCCTGCTTTTGACCGTAGCTTTCTTACAGGTATATGCCACAGGATCAGCACAGCATGTAACCATCTCCGGAAAAGACATTCCCCTGAAACAGGTATTCAGCGCCATCAGACAACAAACAGGTTATGCAGTCTTCTTTAACAAAGAGATACTGGACAATACCCGGCCTGTTACACTCACAGCCTACAATCTGCCATTGCAGGAGTTGCTGCAGCTGGTTTTCAAAGACCAGCCGGTAAGTTTTACGATCCAGGAGAAGACCATCATCCTTTTACATCGTGAAACCAAAGTACCCTTACCGGACAGGCTCATCATAGATGCTCCTTCCGCGGGCGGCCTGATTGTAGATGCCGCATCCCAGCCAATCCTCAATGTGAGTATCCGCATCAGGGGTACCAAACGCGGCACCACTTCCGGAGCGGATGGCAGGTTTGTGCTGGACGTCAAAGACGGGGAAGTGCTTGACATTTCTGCCGTAGGCTTCCTTCCTATTTCGCTCCGGCTCAACGGAGATAAATTCGAAACTGTGCCCGTTGAAGCCTCAGCAGCACGGAAACAACCCCGGAATACAGGAGAAAACCCAGGCAGTCAACTGCTGGCTTCCAACAAACAGAATGTCTATATCAGGCTCTCCCGTTCCAATGCCATACTTGAAGAAGCCTTTGTATACAACGGTTATCAGAAGATCAGTCAGAAATACCTTACAGGATCGGTGACTTCGTTAAAAATGGATTCCATCATCCAACCGGGCTTGAATACAGTAGACAAAATGCTGGAAGGCCGTGTGCCCGGCATGATGTTCATGCTGAACTCCGGCCAGGCGGGCGCCGCTCCCAAACTGCGCATCCGGGGAACTAATACCTATTTGGGATCGAGGGAGCCGCTTTGGGTAGTGGATGGTATTGTACGTACCAATCCCTTCCCTATCCCTGCAGAAAGGATCAATGATCCTGACTTTGTAAATCTGCTGGGAAATGCAATTTCCGGATTGAATCCTTACGACATCGAACAGATCGATGTATTGAAAGATGCAACAGCCACTGCGTTGTATGGCGTAAGAGCGGCCAATGGCGTGATCGTGATCACCACCAAGAGAGGAAAGCCCGGTCCTCCAACTGTCAATTACAATATAACAGGAACGTACACACGAAGACCCAGGTATACAGACAGGGACGTTTACATGATGGATTCCCGCGAGCGGATAGATGTTTCCCGGGAAATGATCGAAAAGCAAATGGTACTGCGTGGTAGCGCCCTCGAAGCTTATGAAAAAGATATTGTTGACTACTATGCCGGCCGGATCGATTTTGAAACATTCAAAAAAAGTGTTGACAGGGCTGAAGCCATAAATACAGACTGGCTGGGCAATACGATGCGCGATGTATTCACCACCAATCATTCTTTAAGTGTGTCTGGAGGCTCTCAATCGATCTTCTATCGCGCATCAGTTGGATACCAATCAGAGCCCGGCGTGATCAAAAAGGAAAGCAATGACCGTTATACCGGTTTGCTGAACCTGCAGATGAACTACAGAAAATTCAAAGTAGATTTCAATATCCATCTTTACAAAGTAAAAAAAAGATATACGCCCGGAGAGATTGGCGTTCTCAATTATGCTTATGGCACCAGCCGCGCTATCCCATTGTATAATGAAGATGGATCACGCTATTTCTATTCAACCGTAAGTTCCAAACCCGTCTCATACGGGGTCGTAGGTTATAAAACGATGAACATCCTGAATGAGATGGACCATACCGCGGAAAGAACAGAAAACAATGAACACACCGCCAGTATCGACCTCAGTTATGAGATCGCCAAAGGAATTCAGTTCCAATCCACGCTCAGCTACACGGGTGGCAACTCCAGCCATGACGTATGGTTTGAAGAAAATACAGAATGGGCCATCCAGCTCAGAAATATTTCATTCGATCCCGTTCAGAATACATTCATGCCAATAACAGATCCGATGCCTTTTGGAGGGGAGCTGCAAACACTGCAGGTCAGGAAGCAGAACTACAGCATCAACGGCCGTCTCAATTTCTCCAGGTTCCTCGATCGGCAAAAAAAGCACCAACTCACTGTAGAAGTGGCTGCGGATCTGCGATCCACGCGAGGTAATTCAATTGCAATAAGAAGCCGGGGGTATTATCCGGGCAGGGGGCATAGCTTTGCACAAACAGATCCGAATAAATACTCAACTTTTGCTGCCTGGCAGGCTGCCAATAGCTCCCCCGTCATCACAGAAGATATACAAAATACAGTCCGCCCTTACCTGACTTCCACCTATGTTTTCAATGAGCGCTATGTGATCACTGCCACCACGAGCCAGGACTTCTCCAATTCATTTGGTTCGAGGAGCAATGAAAAGTTCCTGCCCACCTGGGCCCTGTCTGGCCGATGGAATATACATGAAGATCTGCTGCGAAATGTATCATGGGTAGACCAGGCGGCATTGCAGTTGCGATTTGGCACAAAAGGGAATATGTTGGAAGGCCAGACACCCTACACCATTATCAACAAAGGCATGATCAATACTTTCTACAATGCATTTTCCTCCAACATCACTTCTTTTCCCAACCCGGATCTGGCCTGGGAAAAAACACATGATTACGGTGGCGGATTGGATTTTTCCATCCTGAAAGGAGCGATCAATGGTTCACTGGCTTATTTCTACAGCAAAACCACCAATGCATTCCTGCATAAACGAGTGTCCACTGTGAATGGAGCTCCAAATGATAATTATGTTGTGAATGGAGGAACATTGGAAAACCAGGGTGTGGAAATGAGCCTGAATTTTAAGTTCATCGACAATCTGGGGGCCGGTAAAAAAAGGTTCATATGGCGTTTCGATCCTCAGTTGGGACAGGTATTCAACACACTGATCAATAACAACATTAAAAGCCGTAATGTAATGGCGGATGCAGCCTCCCTCACTTACCAGAGCTACCTGGATGGCAAGGTGCCTATCAATGGAAAATCTGTCAATACTTTTTATTCTTATCGCTTTAAAGGCCTTGATCCCGAATATGGATTTCCTGTTTTTTATGGAGCTGAACCTGAAAATAAAGAGGAACTCGTGGAACAATATAATAAGATGACGAAAGCCGAAGTTTTCAGCATGGTAATGGTGGAGTCTGGAAGAAGGGAACCTGTTCTTCAGGGTGGTGTCCTTAATTCATTCGTATATGGGAACTGGACATTCAGTTTTACTTTCACCTACAGTATTGGCAACAAGATCAGGTTGCTTCAGATGACATCAGGAAATTACGGTACTTTCAGGCCCAGTTCACAACAAAACCTTCGCAAAGAATTTACGCAAAGATGGCGCTATCCGGGAGACGAGAAATTCACCAATATCCCGGCTATACAGGGAACTCCGGATAACTTTCAAGACGACCATTTTGGCTGGTGGGGAAGTTACAACATGCCTACCCGATTTGCTTCAGATTATTACCAGATGTATGATTTCTCGGACCTGCGGGTGGTGAAAGGAGATTATCTCAAACTCCAGTCTGTTTCGCTGATTTACAGGTTCCCGGAAGCGTTATGCAGAAAACTATCTTGTAAAGGCGCCACGGCAAATTTCAGTGGCAGCAACCTTTACACATTTGCCAATAAAGCGCTTCGCGGACAGGCTCCTTCCCAATCTGGTTCCGCTGATAATATCACTCTTTCCATCAGGCCGGTATATGCCCTCAACCTCAATATTAGTCTTTAAATCTAGCATTATGCATTCAACTGCTAACAGGATATTGACCTTTTTGTTTTGCATACTGAGTTTCAGCACCCTCTCCTGCAAAAAATTCCTCGCCACCTATTCTCAGAATAAAAGCTTTGTTGAGTCGGCAGCAGATCTCGATGAATTGCTGGTGGGAGATGCGTACATGAATTATCTTCAGGTGAGCACACCTCAAATGCTGCATGAAATGGATGATGACCTTGCGCTGGTGATACCTGATACCTACGATCGATTTGAGATTGAGACAGGATTTCATCACTGGCAGGCACAACCGCGAATGACAGCCGGAGGACAACTTATCACTAATGATCGGTTCTTCACAGAAATATACAGCAGGATTGCCCGGATCAATTCTATACTTCAAAATATTCCATCATTGCTGGAGAAAGGTGAGCCTGGCGCTACATTGAAGAGAATATCCGGAGAAGCCTTTTTCCTGAGGGCCTGGTACTACTTCGTACTGGTAAACATTTATGGAAAACCTTATAAATTGGCTACTGCGGCTACTGATTTCGGCGTTCCGCTGAAAACAGATCCCGCTATCAAAGACCAGTTCGTTGTCCGCAGCAGTACCAAACAGGTATATGATCAGATCGTTGCAGATCTGCTGGAAGCAGAGAAAGCGCTGGCTGGCGCCAATGAATCCTCCACCATCCGGGTGAACCAGGCGGCTGCGCAGGCATTCCTGAGCAGGATCTATCTCTACATGGAAAATCATGAGAAGGCTATTGAATATGCCAGCAAGGTGATCAATATCAATAAGTATAAGTTGATGGATCTGAATACCTATATAGAAGAAAAAGATTTTCTGACCAATCATGATGCTGAAGTGATATTCACCATGGGTACAAATTATGCGCTAAGCAATATTATGGCCTTACACCAGGATATCCCCACCCGCAGTGCTTACAAGGCTTCAGACAACCTCCTCTCTGCCTATTCTCAAAATGATCTGCGCCTGAAGGTTTTCTTTCAAAGGAACAGCAGAGGAGAAATGAGAATATCCAAAAAAAGAACAAGTTCCAGCCCTTCAGTAAACGATGTAGGTGATCTGTTCCTTGTCCGTCTCGCCGAAATTTACCTGAATAAGGCAGAAGCGCTGGCAGCCCTCGATCGCTTCGAAGAAGCCCGCAACACTTTACAGGAATTCAGGAAAACCCGCTTCAAACCTTCAGATCTTCCTCCGGTAAATGCAGAAGGCGCCGCACTGATCAATTTTATCCGCGATGAACGAAGACGCGAGCTTTGCCTTGAAATACACCGCTGGTTTGATCTTCGCCGTTATGCAGTGAACAGCAAATATCCATTCAGTAAATCAATCATACATCGTTCTGTAGTATACACGGGAAACGGATACGGAGATAACGGTTATTATGAACTGGGGCCCTATGAACAGGATGCTGCAGCCTGGATTGTTCCTATCGCGAATGATGAGATAGAGTTCAACAATGGACTGCTTACAAACGAAACCAGGCCGGCACGCCCACTGAAACAATAACCTGCTCTGTCATTCACCCTAATCAAACTCATCATGAAACTATACAATCACCATAAACCTGCAACGCTTACACTTACTTTCTATCTGCTGGTAAGTATGCTCATTGCTGGTTGCCGGAAAGAAAAAGCCCCTGAGCCCAGCAACCTGGACAAAAACTATTTCGTTATTGAAGACAATCCTGGTGACCCCATCGATCATGCGATCTACGAATTCTATAAAAGCACTGGTATTGCCACCTTCTATAATGATTCCATTTACAAAAAAAGAATCAGCAGGGAGGGGGAAATTCCGGAGCGCTTTACCTATATAAAGCTAACACTAAATTATACCCCTCTGGGCAGGCCGAATGTTTACTCAAAGCCACTTTCATCGAGAGCCAATATCCAGCCCCTGCTGCAATTGCTGGAAAATGAAACACTCCCTAAACTTCCAGCTGATATCCTTATCCCCAGCATTCTGTTGATCGATTCGTTTTCTGACCATCAGATCAAAAAAAACAGGCAGATCCCGCATGGCCTTACATCCATTTATGGATTCAATACCGTTGGCATTACAGTAGAGGATATGGAAATGATGGATAATGAAGAAAGAAAAATGTATGCAGCATCCATCCTCGCCGGAATTTCATCAAGAAGGCTCAAAGATCTCTATGCCGGACAGTTACAAAAGGATTTTTTCAGCCTGTCGAGAGACGCCACAAAAAACACAATCGCCATGGATATCTATAGCGGCATTCCATGGCTTCTGCTGCTTCCTATAGGTGAAGAACCGCTTCCCAAAAGTATTGGTCTCCTGTTCTACCCAATATTTGACTACCCGTTTGGAGATTATCCCAATATGCCTCGTGAGGAGGATGATATCAGGGCTTATCTCACAGCCGCATTTTATTATACCACGCAGGAATTTACAGACCTGCATCCGAACGAAACATTGATTCTGCAAAAGTTCAATATTATCAGACGCTTCGCCAAAGATGCCGGGTTCAGGATCCCGGATTAATATGAAACGCTGACATCAGGCGATTAAATGAACACTCATGACCAGTACAACCTGTCATCCATCTGTACCATTTTCCTCAGCCGAATATCCTTGTGCGGATATTCGGCTGCAAATGTTCCATTCACAGTTTGCAAAGATCGTGCATGACTGGACACCGCACCTGCAATACAGGGCCTGGCAGATCACCAAAAACCAACATGCAGCGGAAGATATTGTACAGGAAGCCTTTCTTGCTTTATGGCAACAGACAGCTAAGTGCGTACCGGATAACCCTGTAGGCTGGCTGATCAAAGTAGTTACCAACCTGTCAGCCAGGCATATTCGCAATTTTAAAGTACAGGTCCGCATTCATGAATTGCTAAGCGATGAAAAGAATACATCTGTCACTGAAACAGAAGAATACCTGATCGGGAAGGAAAAGTATGCCTTGCTCAAAAATCTCTTCAACCAGTTACCTGATCAGCAAAAGATCGTACTTCACCTCAGTAAGGAAAAAGGATGGAGAAGAGCTGAGATCGCCGCCTGTTTGCAACTATCACCCAACACTGTGCGAATGCATTTGCACCGCGCTGTACAATTCATGAAAGAGAATTTTGTTTGTATTTCCATATTTGCCCTGCTCTTTATTTGTAACAATATTTTTCTCAAATCCAGTAGTACAAAAGAAGAACTCAGGGAACTATTTATAAAGAAAAAAATGAGCAGCGCTATTGCTGAAACTTTTCAAAATTCACCATTACTGAAAAATTTCTCACAGATAGTAACCATTCATTAAAACATAATAAGAGACAGTAAAAAACTTGCGCAGGTTGCAGCCAGTCGCCCGACTCCCGTTGAGTGACCTGTATTCTGTTGCCTCCGGGCACACGGTGTTCGCCATAGGCGAACCAATAGAAGTCACTCGCCGGGAGGCGAGCGACTGGCAGCACTCCAATTATTCATAAACATACAATGTATGATCTTAAAAACTGAAAACCTCTCTCACCGCTATAGTAGCAGCTGGGCCATCCGGGATATCAATATCGAAATCAAAGATGCCGGGATCATCGGGCTGTTGGGTTCCAATGGCGCCGGAAAATCCACCACCATGAATATCATTTGTGGTACGCTCAACCAGACGGAAGGAAATGTTTATATAAATGGTATAAATAGCCGAAAAGATCCGGAAGGAGCTAAAAGGCAGATCGGCTTTTTGCCACAAACTCCGCCATTGTATACTGATCTCACCATCGATGAATACCTTATTTACTGCGCCACCCTTCGATTGATTGATAGAGCTTCAATAAAGTCCGCTGTAGAGGAAGTGAAAGAACGTTGCGGGATCGCGCATTTCAGCTCCCGGCTGATCAAAAATCTATCAGGTGGTTATCGCCAGCGGGTGGGCATCGCTCAGTCCATTATCCATAAACCCAAACTGGTGGTGATGGATGAACCTACCAATGGACTGGATCCCAATCAAATGATTGAAGCCCGCAAGCTGATCAGGGAAATTGCCCAGGAGCATACGGTGCTGATATCCTCGCACATCCTCTCAGAGATCAACCTGCTCTGCCGGGAGATCATTATGATTGAAAATGGCAGGGTGGTGTTCTCAGACAGCATGGAAGCATTCAATAATTATTCAAAAGCAAGTTCGATACTCGCAACACTGGAAAATCCTCCATCGAAAGAAGACTTATTGCAGGTAAAGGGTGTAACAGCCGTTGAGTTCTTAACCAACACACAGGCACGAATATATTTTGATGGTAATAATGATGTTAAGGAAAGACTGGTAATTGCCAGTGTAGAAAATGGATGGCGACTAAGTGATATTGGTTTCGATAAAGGCCTCCTCGATGACATTTTCAAACAGTTATCATCTCAGTCCGCATAATCATCTATCCAAAAAATAATCCATGCGCATTACATTTCAAATAGCCAAAAATGAGCTCCGGAACCTGTTCTATTCGCCAATAGCCTGGTTTGTTTCAATTGTACTGATGGTGATGTGTGCCTTTTATTTTGACGGCTTCATTTCCTTCCTTGCAAAATATATAAACCTGTCGTATAAAAACCAGCCGAACATAAAACTTTGGGCTTTCGATTCTTTTACCCATGGCCTCTACCTGAATTTGATGGACAGTTATATAATCAGAATACTGCCTCGCCTCTACCTGTTTGTGCCATTATTGACAATGGGGATCATCGGCCGGGAGTTCAGCAATGGCACTATCAGGTTATTGTATTCCTCACCTGTAAAACTCCGTACCATTGTACTGGGAAAATTTCTGGGGATGGCTATCTATAATCTCTTGCTGGTATCGATTGTTGGAATATGTATGGTAGCCGGATTTAGTACAGTCAAATCGCTGGATGTTCCTCCATTGTTATGTGCCAGTCTGGGG